>QOAX01000120.1 GCA_003972865.1 Verrucomicrobiota bacterium
TCACGGCAACCTCCCCCGGCACGAGGATGCCCTGCTCGTTGCAGATGCGGATGATGTTGGTGCCGAGGATGTCGTCCTTGGCAAAGATGCCGATCGGCTTGGGCAGGCGCCGCAACTCCCGGATGATATGTTTGCGCACGTTCACCCAGCGCCCCTCCCACGGCAGGGTGTCCGGCTCGAACTGAGTGTTGATACAGTCGAAGCCGGCCTCAATGATCCGCCGCTCGAACGCCTGTCCGCGCTCATGTGAATAGGCGCGCGAAGGGTCGCCCCAGTAGGAGAAATGCCGCAGGCCAAGCGTCAACAAGTGTTGCGCCGCCATCCGGCCGATTTCCGCGTTGTCCGGGATGACGGTGGGGAAGCCTTTCTCGCGGCACTCGGTGCTGAGGTTGACGACCGGGATGCCGCGGCGCTTGAACGCGACGGCTTCGTCGCCGGAGTGGCGGAAGAGGATCAACCCGTCGCCGGTCCAGTTTTCGTCGATGACCATCGGGGCCATCTCGTTGGTAGAATCGACGAGGGTCTGGATGCGCCACTGTTCGCGGTTACGGATGAACTCGACGATGCCGTGAAAGATGGGCCGGGTGAACGAGGCCCACGACGGCACGCGAATGCCCACGACCGGCATCCCGTTTTTGCCGGAAACTTCCCCGTTGGATTTGCGCGTCATCGCCTTGGCCAAGCTGCTCACTCCTTGATGGTGACTGGTCGGTCGTCCCGGTTTTTCAACAGTGCCTGGATGGCGGTCTCCATCAACTGCCGGTCGGGGTCGATCAGGATGGCGTCGCCGGTTGCGTCGTCGACGTTGCTGGGGAGTTCGTTCCATTGGGTGATGGCACGCTTGGCCAAGCGGGCACGTTCCGGCTCGGGCGCGATGAAGTCGAACTCGAACTTGGCGAAGCCGGGCTGTTTTTTGAGGCTCTCGTTGGCGATGTGGCGCACGACGCCGTACGGGTCGGCGAACAACCGGGCCAAGTGCGGCGCGAGCCAGCCGTCGCCGGAGGCGTCAAGGGCCGGTTGCCAGCCGGCGTGCCAAGCGGTGATGGCGCGCTGGGCGGCGTGGCCCTTGAGCAGCCAAAGCAGCGCGGCGGAGGTGTTCTTTTGTTCGGCGCTCAACGGCAGTGGCTCGTGGCCGTAGCGCTTGGCCAAGTGCTGCTGCGTCCAGTCGAGCGTCTGGTCGAGGTGGCAGAGGTTGCAGGCGTTGGGCACTCCGTGGCGAATGCTGCGCTTGGCCAAGGGGGCTTGAACCTGGTGATTCCGAATCGCGCCGAGCAGCGCGTAAGTCGTGTGCGGCATGTGGCAGTTCAGACAGTTGCTGCCGGTGGAGTCGGGCTTGTGAAAGGTGTGTTGCTCAATCGCGGCGGTGTACTCTGGCTCGGTGTGGCACTCGATGCAGGCTGCGTTGCCGCGCATGTCGGGCTTTAGTTGATCGACGGGGTCGCTGTCGTGCATCGAATGGCAGCTCACGCACGACATCGTGCCTTTGGTGTAGCAGGCGCTCACGCGCATGGCGGTGAACTCGCGGCCGCCGGCGAGGATGGTGCCGTCGTCCCACCAACGTTCGCTGAAGAAGCGGCGGTTTTTCTCGAGCTCCTCCTGCCGCACCGGCGTGGGGGCCGGGCCGGGGTGCTGGATGTAGTAGCGGATTGAGTGGATGTCGTCGCCGGGGCGGTACGCCGGGCCGTTGCGGGCGAACTCGTTGCCCACTTTTTCGTCGTTGTAAATGTAAACGCCGTGGCATTGGCCGCAGATTTGGCTGGAGCGCCGGTGATCGAGCTTGGCGAGCTTGGCCGGGTTGACGACCTTGGCGGCGGGGGCGTCATTGAATTGTTCCGTGTAGCGGGCGAGCGGCGAGCGGTAATGCTCGGCGTGTTCGGCGGAGGGGCCGTGGCAGGCTTCGCAGGAAATGCCCAGCTCGGCGACGCGCGTGTCGAATGTGCCGTCGCTGTCCACAAGGCCGGGGTTGCCGGCGGTGCTGTGGCACTTGATGCAGTGGTGGTTCCACTGCGAGATCATGCGCTTGCTGTTGGGCGCTGTCATAAACGCGTTGTCGCGCGGAATCCACTGTTGCTCCTTGGGCAGGTAAACCAGCGGCAGGGTCTGGAGCACATTGCCGTATTTGGTTTCGTTCGTTTGGGTTTGGGGATTTCGCACGCTGCCCTCGACCCAGTAGGTTTGGTAATGGTGCGAGCCAGTGGTCATGACGACTCGTTTATCGACTCGATCGACCTTGGTTAAATCCAAGTGCTTCAAAACGCCGTTCGTTTTTATCAGATAAATATGGTCATCGATACGTCGTCCACCCATGACGGCTTTCATGATGATCTCGGGATCAGGCATTTTGGCCCAGTACTGGCCGTTGGTTTGGAAGACGCGATACAGCAGGCCGCCGGATACAACCTCGGTGCCGTCAAATTTGCCCATGACCGTGTCCGGGCCAGCCAACTGCGTCATGGTGCGGTGAAAACTTTTGTGCCAACTGGCGTACTGGGAGGGGTGGCAGGCGCGGCAACTGGCCGATGAGGTGTAGCCTTTGGACTTGTCCTGTCTCGGGACCAGAATCCGCAGCGCCTGTCGTTCGGCCTGCTTGGCCAGGCTGCTTTTTCCGTAGGCCAAGCCGAAGAGAATTGCCACCGCTATGGCCACGGCCAAGGCACCCCAGCCCATCCGCTTGGCCAAGCGGGGCGGTCGGTTCGTCGCAGTTTTCTTCGGGTTACTTTTCACTGTGAACGTGCACAAAAGGTAACGTTGGCGGGCCAAGCGTAGCGAGTGCCCGGTTGGAAAGTGCGAAAAATGCCAGATTGTGTGTTCAAAATGCAAGGAAAAAAATTCTCGATTGTACCCAAACCTTGCCTACTATCCATCCCCCGTCTGCGCCGTTTTCAATACGCCTGCGGATTTGATTCTCAATATTCTCAAAAAACTTTCTCCTCATGAAAAAACAATACTCGTTCAAAACATTGGTCGGAGCAGTGCTGTTCGCGCTGCTGTCTCAGTCCTCCCTTGTGGCGCAGGACGCTCATGTCAGTCTTTGGAACTTTGATGGCGGTGACCTGTCCGCCACTGCGGGAAATGACATGGAATATCTGGAGGATACCGGTGACCTGGTGGAGTTCGGGACCACGGAGGCCCTAGGGCTCCCGGCCATCAACGGCGAGGTGGCCAATGTCATCAAGATTCCCAAGCTCACACCGGAGCAGGGCTTGAGGGTCCCTCTGCCGGAGGACGCCAATGGAGGGGGCGATCTGGTCAACAACTGGACCGCCATCATGGACCTTTACTATCCTCCCGCATCTGCCGGCAAGAAAAGGAGCCTGATTGAGATTGTCTCCGATGCGTGGGTGGCCGGTGCGGCTGACGCCGAGTTTTATGTCAGTGCCAACAATGGAGTCGGCACGGCTAATGCCTATGAGTTCGGTTCCGTGACTCCCGGTCAATGGCATCGCGTGGCCATCGTGGTCAACATTGAGGGACTGTGGGGCAAGATTTACATCAATGGAGAGTATGTCGGGGTTATGAACGCTCCGGATGGCAGTCTTGATGGCCGCTACTCGCTCGACACGGCGTTCGAGCAGTTTGTGTTGTTGTTCAACGACGACAACAATGAATCGGAGGAGGTGTTCGTCAACAGCATCCAGTTCCGGTTTGAATCCCTTAACGGCGGGCAAATCCTTGCCTTGGGTGGTGCAGCGGCAGCCGGTGTGCCGGAGGAACTTCCGCCGGTTCCCTCCTTCTTGGAAAAATGGATGCCGTCCGACAAGTTTGCCAAGGCGGACTCCGCCCTGGGCGCGGTGATCAACCCGGGAAGCACCACGATTGCTAACGATTCCATTTCACTGACCTTGAACGGGGAAGCGGTTGCGAGTGAAGTCACCGAGGAGGACGGGATTCTCACGGTTAAGGCATCCGGCCAGAGTGCCATGGAAAAGGGGACCAAGTATGAATTGGCATTAAAATACACCGACAGCGTCAAGGGAGAGCAAACGGTGACCAAGAATTTCGAGGTACCGGTCTACTTTGAGACCTTTGACGATGTCGAACTCGGCCCGAATTTGGACGAACTGGGCGTGGCCAATGAACAAGCCTGGACCCGGGATGGCCCGGAAGGGTGGGTGGTTGAAAACTCCGGCGTGCCGGGCAACAGCGAGGATCATGTCGGTTATCTTCCGGATGAGGATGAGGATGGATACCCGGATAATGATGGTGTTACCGAGTGGGCTGGCTGGAGCTTTACCGACTATAACTGGTGGGTGCAGGTTGCCGGGGACCAGACGCGTTCCTTGTTTCTCCTGGCCGACAATGTCATAGCGGTTGCGGATCCGGACGAGTGGGATGACAAGGCTCATGCCGATGGGGCAGCCAATGGCTGGTACAAGACCTTCATGACCACGCCCGAGATCGATGTTTCAGGCATTGCCGCCGGCACCCTGTTTGCCCGGTTCCATTCGAGTTGGCGCCCGGAGTTTGACTCCAACTATCATCAGGAAGGATACATCTCCATAAGCTATGACGGTGCGGAACCGGTCGAGATCCTGACCTGGGAATCCGCTACGGGGTCCCCCAACTTCCATGACCACAACCAGAATGAAGTGGTGACCCTGCCCTTGGATAACCCGGATGGGGTCAGTTCCCTGAAACTGACCTTTGGGATGCGTGAAGCCGGCAACGACTGGTGGTGGGCCATCGACAATCTCGTCATCAACGCCGGGACTGTTCCGCCGCTGATCGTGACCCAACCCACCGGCACTGAAGTCAACGAAGGTTCGGCTTTTGCCGTCTCGGTGGTTGCGGGTGGTGGCGAGCCTTTGATTTACCAGTGGTACAAGGATGGTGTGGCGATCGATGGCGCAACCAGTCCGGAATTTGGGATTGCCCAGGCCGGTGTGGTCGATGCGGGCAAGTATAACGTCAAGGTGACCAACGAGGCCGGCGAGATCATTAGTGCCGCGGTCATCGTTGGTGTCCAGGCCAGCCTGGGCATCACCATTTGGAGTGAGGACTTCGAGGGCCTCACGCTTGGCCCGAACGTGGACGAGGGCTTGGCCGGCGAACAGGTCTGGACCAAGACCGCGCCCGACGGCTGGGTCATCAACGACGAGGAAGTCCCCGGGACATGGGCCTGGCAGGGCATCGACGACGAGGAAGGCCACCCGGAGAACGACGGCGTCACCGAGTGGGCCGGCTGGAGTTTTGCCAATGCCAAGTGGTGGAGTCAGACCGCTGGGGACCAGCGGCGTTCGGAATTCAAGAAAGCCATTGGTACTGCTGCAATTGCCGACGGTGACGAGTGGGATGATCAACCGCGTGAGGGCGGCACCCAGTCCACCTTCATGACCACCGAGGCCATCTCCATCGATGGTATCATGGAAAACTCACTTGTTTTCCGTTTCCATTCCAGTTGGCGTCCGGAGGTGATTCAAACCGCAACCATCGAGGCTACCATTGACGACGGTGATCCTATCGAGATTATACGCTGGGAATCCGAGGGCGGAGACGCCGACTATTATCACGACCACTATGTCAACGAGACGGTCAACGTTTCGATCAACAACCCGGCCGGGGCCAAGACCATCAAGTTTACCTTCGGTTACTTGGATGTGGGCAACAACTGGTGGTGGGCGGTGGACAATCTTATCCTCGCCGGCGAACCGGAGCCGATCTTTGCAGAGAACTTTGACAGTCTGGAACTGGATGCCTTTGAGTCATCAAGTGAGTCGGGTGGCGACGGCACCGACTGGACTGCCGACGCCCCGAGCGGCTGGGTGATGGCCAGGGCTGATGACCACGGTCCGACGGCCGGCGGCGATGCCGTGAAGGAATTCGATGGCTGGACTTTTGTTGATCCGGTTTCCTGGACGGCCACTGCTGGTCAGGATCGAGTTCAGTTCACCAAGGGCACCGGAGTGATCGCAGTGGGCGACTCGGATGAGTACGACGACTTGGCCGACGCCAAGTTCAACGCCTCGCTTTCCACCCCGGCATTCAGCCTGGAGGGGGTTGCCCCCGGCACCGCCATCCTGATTTACGATTCCAGTTGGAGGCAGGAACCACAGAGCGGCACGGTGACGGTCTCCTTCGACGGGGGTGATCCGATCACGCTGCTGACTCTCACTCCGGATACTCGCACCGCCTACAACGAGACGGTAACCCTTCCACTCGGTAACCCCGAGGGAGCGAACACCGCTGTCATCACCTGGGATCATCAGGGCCACAACAACTGGTGGTGGGCCATCGACAACATCAAGGTCACCGTCGGCAAGGCGCCTGCGGGGATCGTGACACAGTTGACCAGCGTCGAGGCGACCGAGGGCGATGGCGTCAGTTTCTCGGTCAAGGCCAACGGCGATGAGCCGCTTTACTACAAATGGTTCAAGGGCGACATGGAGATCGCCGGGGTAGAGGGGCCGGTGCTGGAATTGTCCAACGTCTCCGAGGAGGACGCCGGCTCGTATTCCGTGGTCGTCAGCAACTCCGCCGGCTCAGCCACCAGCAACCCGGCGCAATTGGCGGTGTTGCTCAAGCCGGGCTCGACCCTGGTTTTCGCTGAGAACTTTGACAGCCTCGAGCTGGGCCCGTTTGTCTCCGACAGCGAGTCGGGTGGCGACGGCACCGACTGGACCGCCACGGCCCCGGCTGGCTGGGCCACAAACCAGGCGGACGACCACGGGCCAACCGCCGGTGGCGACGATGTGGTCGAGTTCGACGGCTGGACCTTCCTCGATCCGGTTTCGTGGAACAACACAGCTGGCCAGGGGCGCGGTGAGTTCACCAAGGGCACCGGCGTGGTGGCCGTGGGCGACTCGGACGAGTACGACGACAAGGCCGACGCCAAGTTCAACGCATCACTGGCCACCCCGGCGATCAGCATCGCGGGGATCGATCCCGGTTCGCTCATTCTCAAGTACGACTCGAGTTGGCGCAAGGAACCGCAGAGCGGCACGGTGAGCGTGGCGTACGACGGCGGCGACGCCGTCACGCTAGTGACACTCACCCCGGACACGCCGACCGGCTACAACGACACCGTGACAGTTCGGCTGGAAAATCCTGAGGGCGCCTCGAGCCTGGTCATCACCTGGGATCATCAGGGCCACAACAACTGGTGGTGGGCCATCGACAACATCGAGATCACCGGCGAGTTGCAGCCGATCTTTGCCGAGAACTTCGACAGCCTGGAACTTGGGCCGTTTGTCTCCGACAGCGAGTCGGGCGGCGACGGCACCGACTGGACCGCCACCGCACCCGAGGGTTGGGTGCAGGCCAAGGGCGACGACCACGGCCCGACCGCTGGCGGCGATGTTGCTGTCGAGTTTGACGGTTGGACCTTTTTGGATCCGGTTTCGTGGAACAACACGGCTGGCCAGGCACGCGCTGAGTTCACCAAGGGCACCGGGGTGGTTGCCGTGGGTGACTCGGACGAGTACGACGACAAGGCCGACGCGAAGTTTAATGCCTCGCTCTCCACGCCGCCGATCAGCCTCAACGGCGTGCAGGCCGGGACGCGCGTGGTTCGCTACGACTCAAGTTGGCGACAGGAACCGCAAAGTGGCACGGTCAGCATCTCCTACGATGGCGGCGATCCGGTGACGCTGGTTACGCTGACGCCGGACAGCCCGACCGCATACAACGAGACAGTTGTTCTCAACGTGGACAACCCGGCGGGTGCGAACTTTGCGGTGATCACGTGGGACCACCAGGGGCACAACAACTGGTGGTGGGCCATTGACAACCTCGTGGTGTACTCCACCGCCCCGGTGGAACCGGCTCTCCCGGCGAACCATTATCTCGTCGAGGACTTCGACAGCCTGAAGCTTGGCCCGTTTGAAAGCAGTACCGAGTCGGGCGGCGATGGCACCGACTGGACTGCCACCGCCCCGAACGGCTGGGTGATGGTGCTTGGCCCGAACCACGGCCCGACCGCAGGCGGCGATGCCGTGAAGGAATTCAACGGCTGGACCTTTGTGGACCCGGTTTCGTGGAACGCCACCGCAGGTCAGGCGCGCGCTGAGTTCACAAAAGGTACCGGTGTGGTGGCCGTGGGCGACTCGGATGAATATGACGATGCGGCTGATGCCAAGTTTGACGCCGCCCTATCCACCCCGGCACTGAACATTGCCGGCGCAGCGGCGGGCTCGTTGTACATCACCTACGACTCGAGTTGGCGGCAGGAGCCGCAGCAGGGCAAGGTGCTTGTTTCCTTCGATGGCGGCGAACCGGTGGTGCTGCTGGAGCTGACTCCGGACACACCGACCGCCTACAACGAGACGGTCACTCTAGCACTCGGCAATCCCGAGGGAGCCAAGTCCGCTGTGGTCACGTGGGATCATCAGGGCCACAACAACTGGTGGTGGGCCATCGACAACGTCAGCATCTACTCCAAGAAATTGTTGCCGGAGGGTTACTACTTCGTGGAGAACTTCGACGACCTGGAGCTTGGCCCGTTTGTCTCCGACAGCGAGTCGGGTGGTGATGGCACCGACTGGACCGCCACCGCTCCGGCAGACTGGGTGCAGGCAACCGGAGAGGGCCACGGCCCGACAGCCGGCGGCGATGTTGCTGTCGAGTTTGACGGTTGGACCTTTTTGGATCCGGTCTCGTGGAACGCCACGGCTGGCCAGGATCGCGCACAATTCACCAAGGGCACAGGGGTGGTGGCCGTGGGCGACTCGGACGAGTACGACGACAAGGCTGACGCCAAGTTCAATGCGTCCCTGTCCACGCCCGCAATTGACATATCGGGTGCCTCGGCCGGCTCATTACTCCTGACCTATGACTCTAGTTGGAGGCAGGAGCCCCAGAGCGGCAAGGTGCTGGTGAGCTACGATGGTGGTGCAGCGGTTACGCTGCTTGAACTGACGCCGGACACACCGACCGCCTACGATGAGAGCGTGGAACTGGAGCTGAACAACCCGGAAGGTGCCAGTAGCGCGGTCATCACGTGGGATCATCAGGGTCACAACAACTGGTGGTGGGCGATCGACAACATCGCCGTCAAGGCCAAGCCGGCGGGACCGGGTCCGGACGATCCGGCGGTCGTCACCGACAAGGCTACCTATTTGAGTGGCGAGACAATTGCCGTCACTTTCAAGAACGGCGAGGGCAACCCGACGGATTGGGTCGGCCTGTACCGGCCGGATATGACCCCCGGCGATGTGGGTAGTTTGAGGTGGGCCTACGTGAGCGGCACCACGACGGCTGGAGAAGGCCTGACCGAAGGTGCAATTACGTTTGCCGGCGGCTTGCCTGCTGGCAGCTATGTGGCTCGTTTCTTCATCAACGATGGCTACACACAAATCGCCAATACGGAGTTTAATGTGGTGGATCCTCCCAGTGTCACAACCAGTAGGGCCAAGTTTGCGGCTGGATCGCCGATCACGGTCAACTTCAACAGCGGTCCCGGAAATCCCAAAGACTGGGTGGGTCTGTACCGTCCGGATATGACACCGGGTGATGTAGGCAGCTTGAAGTGGGCCTATGTAAGCGGTACCCAAACGGCCGGTGATGGCTTGACTGATGGATCGGTCATCTTGGATGGACTTGATGTTGGTGATTATTTTGCCATTTTCCTTGAGAATGACGGATACACCCAATTGGCCAAGACCTCCTTCAGCGTCATTTCTGAGGACGGAATCTTCTTTGCGGAAAATTTCGACAGCCTGGAACTGGGTCCATTCGTCTCCGACAGTGAGTCGGGTGGGGATGGCACCGACTGGACTGCGACAGGACCCGAGGGATGGGTCATGGCGCTCGGGGCTGATCATGGCCCGACAGCCGGTGGAGATGACGTGGTCGAGTTTGATGGATGGACCTTCCTTGATCCGACTTCCTGGACGGCCACTGCTGGTCAGGGTCGTGCTGAGTTCACCAAGGGTACAGGAGTGGTCGCAGTTGGTGATTCTGATGAATATGACGACAAGGCGGATGCCAAGTTCAATTCATCACTGTCCACGCCGGCGATCGACATCAGCGGTGCGGCGGCAGGCTCGCTGATCCTGACCTACGACTCGAGTTGGAGACAGGAACCGCAGCAGGGCAAGGTCACGGTGGCATTCGATGGCGGTGATCCGGTCACGTTGCTGGAACTGACCCCGGACACCCCGACTGGCTACAACGACACGGTCTCGCTAAGTCTGAACAATCCGGCTGGAGCGAACACGGCAGTCGTCACATGGGATCATCAGGGTCACAACAACTGGTGGTGGGCCATTGATAACATCATGGTAACTGCGGATGGCGGGGGAGATGTGACAGCGCCAACGATCAGCATCGTGAACAACGGTGATGGCACGGCGACGGTGACGTTTGAAGGCAAGCTTCAAGCGGCGGCGACAGTCAACGGCCCTTGGGCCGATGTCGAGGGTGCGGTCAGCCCGCAGATCATTCCTGTGGACCAGGTCATGCAGTTCGGCCGTGCGGTGAAGTAAGGTTTATGACCTATTTAGAGACACACCAGTAAAAGTGTGCGACAGTCCCGGTGGTGCGAATGCATCGCCGGGGCTGTTGTTCCTTTTTTAGAGGCATGACATCGATCAACAGAATGGCGTTTGGCCTGCTCCTTGCCGGGGTGCTCATCTCGACAGGGTGTGGCAGTGACAAGTACCCGACCGAGATGACCCTTGAGGATGCGCCGGAAACCATTGCTGAGGCGTTCAAGGACGAGAAAAACCCCAACATCAAGGCCATGGCCACCCGGGCGACACAGTTGCTCAAGGTCAGGAACTACACCGGCGCACATGGTATCCTGAAGCAGTTGATGACCCTTTCGGACTTGACCCCGGAGCAGCGTGACCTGATCGCCGGGGGAATGATGGCTGTGGCTGAGAATCTCCAAAAGGCCGCCGAGCAGGGCAATGCGCAGGCAGGCCGGTACTTGAAACAGCAGAGCTTTGGCAAGTAACACGTCAGTAACATTCAATCCGTTTGCGTTTGGCTTGGCATGGGTTGCGCTGTTTCCTGCCTGCCAAAATCCGGATGACATTATTCAGGCAGCTCGTTTTGGCGACCTGAAGAAACTAAGGGATTGTATCCAGTCCGGTATTCCCGTGGATCATGCTGATCCTGCAGGGGAAACCCCGCTCTTTCATATCATTGGTGCAGGATCCAAGGAGGCTTTCTGGTTGCTTTTGGAGAATGACACCGATATCCGGCTTCGGGACAACCTGGGCAACACAACACTCCACAAGGCGGTCACCTTTGGCCGGGATGAGTTTGCCTTAGAGTTGATTGAACGGGGTTTAGATATCAATGCCACAAACAAGGTCGCCGCCACCGCACTGCACTCCGCCGTGAGGTCCGCCAATTTGGGCATGGTGAAATTATTGGTTGGAAAAGGAGCAGAAACTGAGATGAAGAACGGCGATGGCATTTCTCCGGTGGGAGTGGCTCAAGCCATGAGCGAGCAGGAAGGCCTTAGCGGTCCGATGGGGCGCCCCATCTCCAGTAAACAGATGAAAAAGATTATTTCAGCTTTAACAAAACCAACAACTGACAAATGAAGACGAAACGAGGAATAAGAGGGCTCAAGGGCTTCACCCTGATTGAATTGCTGGTGGTCATCGCCATTATCGCCATCCTGGCGGCGATGCTCCTGCCGGCGCTGGCCAATGCCAAGGAGAAGGGCAAGCAGGCATACTGCATCAACAGCCTGAAACAGTTGGATATCATCTTTCACATGTACGAGGATGACAATGAGGGTTGGCTGCACCACACCCCGGGAGGAAGTCCCCCCAACCATGGTAAGTGGTACATGAATCCCCGCATGAGGGCGGCCCGGAAGCTGATTCCGGATCCCAACAGCGGTGACGCCTACTGGGGTTTGGCCTACTATAAATATGCCGGGGGAAACACCAGGTTGTGGCGTTGTCCCGCCGCCAAGACATCCGACGAATGGAGGGAGGACGGACTGAGGTACGGTGCTGATTTCTGGTTGGATGCCTCCTATGGCATCAATGGTCAGTTCTTTAATTATGGTTCAAACAATAAACCCAGGACACGTCGGCCACGAAAACGGACCGACCTCATTGATGCCAACCAAACGATTATCATTCAGGACTCTGGCGAACAGAAAATGGACGGAGGTCCGAGCGACAATCTGGCCGCTAATGGAGGTGCTGAAAACCTGACGCAATGGAAATACAGCTTGGCACCCCTGTATCCTGATATCGATTGGGTATCGGAATGGTTCCGGCATGGGGGCAACAAACCTTACGGTGCGGCCAGCCAAATACTATGGGCCGATGGCCACTCCAGTCCGGTACGCTTTACCAAGGACTGCGGTAGGACCCCCCAGCAGGGAGGGGGCCCGGATTTCATGACCAACATCCACTGGTACAGAGGCGTGCCATTTTAATTTGAGTTAATTCATCCGCATTCAGGTTTATGGCTCATTTGGAGACACACCGATAAAAGTGTGCGACAGTCCTAGAGTGCCTGTTCATCGCAGGGGCGGTTGATCCTTTTTTATAGTGCTATGAAATTCAGCGATATAATGTTGCTTGGCCTGCTCCCCGATGGCCTCCCTGTTTTCAAGCATGGTTACCATCGCTTTTGCGGGGTTCCGGCTTCGCAAGCCGGGGCTACCCGGCTTGATTTCGGCCGAGAACGTGGCATTATTCTGGGAATGATTGGTTGGGTGAGCAGGGTGTTTCAGGCGCAATTCGTGGCGGCATTGCTGGCTATGACCGTGTTGTCGGGTTGCGGTGGAGTGCCCTTTCCTGAGGAGGTGTCCATTGAAAATGCCCCTGCCGTGCTTCGGGAAACCTTTAAGGACACGAAGGATCAAGGCATCAGGACGGGGGTTGATCTTGCCATTCGGTGCATCCGGGGCAAAAACTACACTGGGGCCGACAGGGCCCTAAACTCGCTGATGACCCAGAAACTAACGCAGAAGCAGACTGGGATTGTGGCTGCAATTGTCATTTCAGTGGGTGAGAAACTGCAACAGGCCATTGAGGAGGGTGATATCGGGGCGGCCCAGCACATGCAGATCAAAAGCTTGGGGAAATAATCATTCGATGAAACGCTTCGCGCCAGTGACAAACAAAACCGACATCGGAATTGTTTACATTTTTCTGGCTTTGCTTTGTGGTTGCAATCGCGGTCCGGACTTACTGCGCGCTGCTCATGAGGGTCGGTTAGCGGAGGTGACCAAGTTGGTGCAGTCGGGTGTGGATCCGAACGTGGTCAACGAATTGGGGGAAACCTCCCTGCACAGGGGTGCCGCGGCAGGCCATTTCGATGTCGTGAAGTGGTTGGTGGAAAATGGCGCGGTGATTGACTGTGCCGACAATGGCGGGAGTGTTCCGCTGCACAGCGCCGCATTTTTTAAGCGCCATGAGATTCTTGAATACCTTTTGGAACGCAAGGCGGACGTGAATGCGGCCACTTTATCAGGCACCACCCCGCTTCATGCTGCAGTGGGCTCGATGGATACTCGAGTCATCATGACTTTGGTACGGAATCAAGCCGACTTGGACAAAAAGGATTCAGAAGGGCGAACCCCGTTGGCTGTGGCTCAATATTTTATACAATTTCCAGGCGAGTATTCCCGGGAGGAAGTTGAAAAAGTCGTTGCACTGTTGAAAAAACTAAAAGATAAAAACTAGACATGAAGAATTATTCTGATGTTGTATTGAAACACCACCGTCGGCGTTCCGGGTTCACCCTGATAGAACTGCTGGTGGTCATCGCGATTATCGCCATTCTGGCGGCGTTGCTTCTGCCGGCACTGGCCAATGCCAAGGAAAAGGGCAAACAGGCGTACTGCATCAATAGCCTGCACCAGTTGGATATTGTTTTCCACATGTACGAGGATGACAACGACGGTTACCTGCACCACACCCCGAATGGCGCTCCCCCCAACCACGGCAAGTGGTATTTCAACCCGAGGATGAAAGCGATACGCAAACTGATTCCGGATCCCAACAGCTCGGATGCCTACTGGGGATTGGCCTACTACAATTATGCCGGGAGAAATACCAGGCTTTGGCGGTGCCCGAGCGCCATCTTAGTGGATGAATGGAGAGAGACTGGAATCAATTGGGGCGCGGAGTTTTGGCTGGACGCCTCTTATGGGATCAACGGCCCCTTCTTCACGGCGGTGCCGATAAGGGGCACCTTTGGTATACATCCACGGAGGCGCACTGAACTGCTGGATACCAATCAGACCGTCATCATCCAGGACGCCGCCGAGCAGAAGATGGACGGCGGGCCGAGTGACACACTTGCCACCAATGGCGCTGCAGCCAAAAACCTTAGGCAATGGATGGATAGCCTCTCACCCGCTTACTACAATAATTTTAATTTTTACACAGAATGGTTTCGCCACGGGTCCAACAAACCTTATGGTGCTTCCTGTGAAACGCTATGGGCGGATGGCCATGCGAGCGCAATTCGCTTCACAGTAAAAGCCGAGGCCACACCCGCTCAAGGCGGCGGGCCTGATTACATGAAGAACATCCACTGGTATACCGGCCTGCCCCGGTGATCCCCCACGTGAATTCGCTGGAAATGCGGCTGCACGCAAATAGTTCCCTGGAAAAAAGGGGCCCGCGGGTTTTGTGGGGCTTCACCCTCATTGAGTTGCTTGTAGTCATAGCGATCATTGCCATCCTGGCGGCCCTGCTGCTGCCGGCGTTGTCGAAGGCAAAGGTCCAGGGCAAATCCGCCTATTGCGTCAACAGCCTGCGCCAGATCGATATCGCCATGGCCCTTTACGAGGAGGAAAACGAGGGCTGGCTGCACCACAGCCCCGCCGGGCAGCCGCCCAATCACGGCAAATGGTACATGAGCCCTCGCATGAGGGCGGCCCGCCGGTTGATCGACGATCCCAACAGCCCGGATGCCTACTGGGGGGTTGCCTACTATGCTCATGCCGGAAAACAGGTTCGTCTTTGGCGTGATCCTGCAGCCAGGGTGGTTGATGAGTGGCGCTGGGACTACAAGTTTTCGCCCGACTTTTGGCTCGACGGTGCCTACGGCATCAACGGCCGCTTTTTTACTGCGGTCCAGAGGCAAACCGCCACCGGGATTCATCCAAGACGCCGAAATGAGCTGGGCGCTCCCTCTGAAACCATCCTGGTTCAGGATGCCGGTGAGCATCGACTCGAGGCCGATGGATCAGCTACTACAAACGACGCGCTGGCCTGCAACCCTGGCGTGAAGGCGAACCTGAGCGAATGGAGGATGAGCGGTCGTTGGGGGCTTTACTATCCTGAGTATGAGATCATTCAGGAATGGTTTCGCCACGACAAGAACAACACCCTTTGGGCCGACGGACACGTTGGCTCCATCCCCATCACCGACTGTGCCGACAAATTCATGGGCAGTGTCCATTGGTACACTGGCTTGCAGAGGTAAACCCCTCTTTCCGATCAAAGGAAGTGCCTGATCTTTCGACTTTGCACGAGTGGGCAACGATTGATTCGCATAAAGTTTTTTGATTGATGAGTGACGCAGTCATAGCGGCCAATCAACGTGAATACCGCCTGCCGGATCGGCCGGTGGCGGTCATCTGTGCCGACGGCTGCGCCGAGGAATACCTCACGCTTGGCTTCGTCCACGGCGAGCTGCCCCACTTGGCCAGGCTGGCGGCCAGCGGCCACTACGGCCTGGCCCGTGGCGCGCTGCCGTCGTTCACGAACGTGAACAACTGCGCCATGGTCACCGGCACGCCGCCGTCGCAGACCGGCATCGGCGGCAACTACATCCTCGATCCCGACACCGGCGAGGAGGTGATGACCAACTCCTCCCGCTTCCTGCGCAACGACACCATCCTCGCAGCCGCCTCGGACGCCGGCCGCAAGGTCGCCATGGTCACCGCCAAGGACAAGCTGCGCGAACTGCTCTCCAAGGGCATGGACGGCATCGCCGTCTCCTCCGAGAAGGCGGACGAGGTGAGTGTCGAGGTTAACGGCATCGACGACGTCGAGTCGTTCGCCGGGCCGAAGCCCTCCATCTACTCCGGTGAAGCCAGCCTGTACGTGCTACGTGTCGGTGTTGAATTGCTCAGGGCCGGGCGGGCGGATTTCCTATATCTCTCGCTCACCGACTACATGCAGCACAAGTACGCGCCGGAGGCCGCCGAGTCGCGCAGGTTTTACCGGGCGATCGACGCGGAGGTCGGGCGGTTGCTCGAGCTGGGCGCCATCGTCGGCATCACAGCGGACCACGGGATGAACGCCAAGTGTAACGGCGACGGCAGCCCGAATGTGATCTACCTCGAGACCGAGCTTGGCCGCAAGTTTGGCGACGGCTGCCGCGTGATCTGCCCGATCACCGACCCGTACGTGGTGCACCACGGCGCGCTTGGCTCGGCGGTGACCGTTTATCTGCCGGACAATTTGGACGCGCAAAAAATCGCCAACTGGATTGCTGCGCTCGATGGTGTCACTGAGGTTCACAATCGGGAGTCGGCAGTGGCCAAGCTCGAGTTGCCGGGCGACCGGATCGGCGACCTGTTCGTGTTGTCCGACCGCGACTGGGTGCTCGGCCGCACGCCGGAGCATCACGACCTTGCGAAACTTGAGGGCACGCTCCGCTCGCACGGCGG
>QOAX01000032.1 GCA_003972865.1 Verrucomicrobiota bacterium
AAATCGCGAAAGCCGGGGAGTCCTTTCATTGGTCAGTGGGCCGCTTGGCCTGGCGCTGGTTAACGACTGGCCGCAGCGAGCATGTCGCGGACATCGACCGGTTCCATGCCGGCGGCGAGGATCGCCTTGATGCCCATGTCCGCGTCTTCATACGCCCGGCACTTTTCCGGTGCAACATTGATCCGCCTCGCGGCCTCGAGAAATGTGTCCGGCGCAGGCTTGGGATTCACGACATCCTGGCTGGTGACAATGGCGTCGAAGTAGTGCCGGATGCCGCAGTGTTGCAGGATGCCCTCGACGGTTTCGTGCGTGCCGCCGGAGGCGATCGCCATCGGGAGTTTGCCGTGGCTCTCGCGGACAATCTGCATGACCTCGGGGATTTCCCCGGCGTCGCCGATCAACTCCATGTACTTGGCTTCCTTTTGGAACGTCACCGCCTCGGAGTCGATCTCGATGCCTTGCTCCTCGGAGAGCATCCGCAGCACCTCGAACGGCGAGACGCCGCCAAGCGCGTAAAATCGATCCTCGGGGAATACGAGGCCGTGCTTGGCCGTGGTGGAGCACCAAGCCGCGTAGTGGATCGGCATGGTGTCGACGATCGTTCCGTCACAGTCGAATATCAGTCCTTCAGGTTGCATAAAAACTTTCAGTTACTCGAGGGCGGCCAGGCGCTCCTTGAGGTCGTTGGCGAGGAGGGCCGAGACGACCTCCCCGATTTCGCCCTCGATGAACGTCGGCAGATTGTACAGCGTGAGATCGATGCGGTGATCGGTCACGCGGCTCTGCGAAAAATTGTAGGTGCGAATGCGCTCGTTGCGTTCGCCGGTGCCGATCTGCGACTTGCGCTCGGCGGCGTACTTGGCGTGTTCCTCGGCGATCTTTTGCTCGAGCAAACGCGACCGCAGCACCTTCATGGCCTGCTCCTTGTTTTTCTGCTGTGAACGCCCGTCCATGCAGCGGACGATCATGCCGCTTGGTTTGTGCTGGATCTGCACCGCCGAGTCGGTCGTGTTCACCCCTTGGCCTCCGGGGCCGGAGGCGCGGCAGACGTTGATCTCCAAGTCGTCCGGCTTGATCTCGATATCGACATCCTCCGCCTCGGGCAACACGGCGACGGTGACGGTGCTCGTGTGCACCCGGCCCTGCGTCTCGGTGGCCGGCACGCGCTGCACGCGGTGGACGCCGCTTTCAAACTTGAGCTTCTTGAACACGTCCTGTCCCTTGATCCCGAAAATGACCTCCTTGAAGCCGCCGAGGTCGGATGCGCTGGCATCCATCGGCTCGACCTTCCAGCCTTGCGACTCGGCATAACGGATATACATGCGGTGGAGGTCAGCGCAGAACAGGGCGGACTCCGCACCACCGGCGCCGGCGCGAATCTCGACGATCGTGTCGCGCGAGTCGGTCGAGTTCGGTGGGATGATGCCATATTGCAACTCGAGTCCGAGCTTGGCTTGTTCCGCCTCGAGCCCCGGCAGTTCCTCCTTGGCCAGTTCCGCCAGTTCCGAGTCGGCCGGCTCGCTCTGTACCAATTCCTTGCTGGCGTCGATGTCGGCGCGCAGCTTGAGGTAGCGCTCGCCCAACTCGGCCAGTTTTTTCATCCGCGAGTATTCGCGGGTCAACTCGAGAAGCTGCCTGTTGTCGCTGGCCACAGCGGGGGTGCTCAGGGCGCTTTCCAGTTCGTCCCGGCGCTTGCAGAACTGCTCGATGTGGGGTTGAAGATTCATGCTCCAAAAACAGATAACGCCCGCGGGAGAAAACCGTATCTCTGCCGCGGGCGGACTGCTGAAAGCTGGCTACAGGCTCTTCTTTTTGCGCTTCTTGTCGGCGGCCTCCCTGGCAGCCTCGCGGGCGGCCTTGGTCTTGGCCAAGCGCTGCTGGAACTTGTCAACACGACCGGCGGTATCAACAAATTTCTGTTGGCCGGTGTAGAACGGATGGCACTCGTTGCAAATGCCGATGAGCATGGTGGGCCTGGTGGAACGCGTCTTGATTTCATTGCCGCAAGCGCAACGAATCGCCGATTCCACATATTCAGGATGTAAGTCTGCCTTCATAAAAAAGGTCGGGCAAATTAACAAGAAAAAGTTAGATGACAAGGGCTTTTTCCGGTAAATGCGCATTTTATCCCACAGACCGTGTTTGCACCATCAAAGTGTTACGTCCTTGACAGGCGCAGTCCCGTGGGGTTCGTTCCCGGCTGGTGAAGTTATTTCGGCTCATCGTGGTGTGGACTCTGGCGGCTATCTGGCTGCCGGCGAGTTCCCATTGCCTGTTGGGCGCGGTTGGCTGGCTCCCGGAATTCTGCTGCGAAGAGGAGTCGTCGCACAGTGATGATGGGCAATCCCATGACGAGCACAACGAGTGCGATGTCTGCGCGGCCGTCGAGTCCGGCGACTACAACTTCAGCAAGCCGGTTGATTTTGATTTCAACTTCAACGCGACTCTCGCTTGGGAGCATGTCTTTCGACTCAGTATCTCCCCGACAGCGGAATGCTGCATCCCGCTGAGCAGTCGCGCCCCGCCGGGCTTGGCCAAACGCTGGGCCTTCATCATCCGCGCCGCCATCCCCGGGCGCGCCCCTTCCTTCCTCGCCTGAAGAGCCGTCCGGCTCTCCCTCGTTTCGACGACCGTTCGCGGTCGTGTTGTGTCCTCTTTTAATCCTAAAATATTTTGCTCAAGAAAACCTGTTACATTTTTAGTGCGCTTGGCCTGGTGCTGAGCGTGAGTTGCGCCACTCCCCCCGGCCCGGATATCCGCGCCGCCGCCGGCTTGGCCAACGCCGTCCAGTTCCGTGCCGAGTCGCTCCCGACGGATGCGCCGCCGGTCGGCAACGCTCTCGACCTTCCCGCTGCCATCGAGCGGGCGGTGCGCCAATCACCAACACTGCAGGCTGCCCTTGCCGAAGTACGCACTGCGCAGGCTGATGCGCGGCAGTCGCGACTCCTACCCAATCCCGTGTTGAGCGTCGTGTTCCGCTACCCGGACGGCGGCGGCAGCCCGGTGACGGAGACCGGCTTGACGGCAGACTTGCTCACCGTGCTGCAAACGCCCCGCCGCATTCGCGCCGCCGACAACCGACTCCGCGCCGCCAGCGCCCGGGCGGTCGCCGCGGCGCTCGATGTCATTGCCGACACGGAGAAAAGTTACCACACCGCCAACGCGCTGCGGCAGGAGATGGTGTTGCTCGAACAGGGCGCTGGCCACATCGACCGTCTGCTGCAAATCGCCCGGCACCGGCTCGACGCTGGCGAAGGCACCCGGCTGGATGTCGCCACACTTGAGGCTCGCCGCGCCGAAACCCGCATCGATTTGCAGGAGCGCCGACTGAAATTAACGCAGGAACAACTTGCGCTCGCTCGTCTGCTCGGCCAGCCATCCGGTGACACTGATTGGCAGCAAACCACATCGCTTCCGGTCGCTACCCCCGTCCGATCGGAAGCGGATTGGCTGGCTGCAGCTCTCCGTAAGCGCCCGGAAATCCAAGCTGACCGTTGGCAACTGGCCGCGCTCGAGGACCGTCGAGCACTTGCCCGATTGGCTTTTCTCGAAGGCAGTGCTGCCGGTTTGGATGCCGAGCGCGATGGCGATTGGTCGCTTGGCCCGTCCCTCGCCGTGCCACTGCCGCTGTTTGACTGGGGGCAGGCGCGCCGCGCCAAGGCCCACGCCTCAGCCATCGCTGCGCGGCATCGGCTCACGCAGACCGTGCGGCAAACCGTGCAGGAAGTCCGACAGGCGCACGCCGCGCAGGCCAGGCTCACCGCCGCCGCCACGCAGGCTCGCGAGCAGTTGACGCCGCTCCAGCAGCAGCGGGTGGACTTGGCCCGCGCTGTTTACGAGAGCGGCCAGTCGGGGATCACGCCGCTGCTGCTGGCCGAGCTCGACCTGCAAAAAGCTCAATTGCGGGCTGTCCAACTGGAGCTTCGGGCGGCCGTTGCCGCGATTGAGCTTCGCCGTGCCTCGGGAGGTACGGCTGCCATTTTCAAAACAAAAACAACGACACAAAAACAATGAAATCCATCTTCACATTTTTAACCATCGGCACGCTGGCTTTTTGGCTGGTTGCCTGCAACGACGCACACGACCATTCACACGACGATCATGGCCGCGGCCATGGTTCACCCGATGAGCCGCACGCGGACGAGATCGTGCTCACTGCTGCGGCGATCGAGCATCACGGCATCGCGCTTGGCCAAGCGGAGCAGCGCGAGTTGCGCGAGACGTTTTCAGCCCCGGCGCGGCTGGCTTACAACGAGGACGCCCTGGCTTACGTTGGCACGCTGGTGAGTGGCCGCGTGTCGCGCTTGGCCAAGGGTGTCGGCGACTCGGTTGCCGCGGCCGATCTGCTGTTCGTCATCGACAGCGCCGAGCTTGGAGCGGCGCAAAACGATCATCTCGGCAAGCTGGCGCAACTGGCCGCTGCCACGACGGCGTTCCAAATTGCGGAGCAGTATTTTCAATCCGGCAAGGAGCTTTCCGACGTCGAGGCGGTTTCGCGGGCGGAAGTGCAACAACGGGAGGTCGCCCTGCGCGCCGCCGAGGCCCGGCTCAAGTCGGCCCGGGCCGCCCAGGCTGGCGGGCGCAACCGGCTGCAACTGTTCGGCATGACCCAGCCCGACGTCGCGCGGCTCGAGGAGACCGGGGCGATCCGTCCGCAAGCCGAGATCCGCGCACCCATCGGCGGCACGGTGGTCGAGCGCGGCGTCACGCTGGGCGAGACGGTCAACCCGGAGCAGTCGCACCTGTTTGTCGTGGCTGATCTGCGCCAACTCTGGTTGCTCGTGGAGGTGCCGCCCGGGCAAGCCGCTGCGCTGAAAGCGGGCCAGTCCGTGACGCTGAGCGATCCGGCGACCGGCAGGAACGCCGTGGCAGCGCTCGATTACGTCAGCCCGGTTGCTTCGCCGGGCGCGCGCACCATTCGGGCGAGGGCGGTCGTGGACAATCGGGACGGCTCGTGGCGGCCCGGGATGTTTGTCACGGCCAAGCTGCCGGCCAGTGCCGCAGTCGTGCGATCGGTTGCCGTCCCGGCCAAGGCCGTGCAGGACATCGGCGGCCAACCGATGGTGTTCGTGCCGGTGCCGGGCGAGGCGAACACGTTCGAGGCGCGCGAGGTGGCGGTCGGCCCCGAGGTCGATGGCTGGACGCCGGTGAAGAGCGGCTTGGTGGACGGCGAGGTGCTCGTGGTTCGAGGCGGTTTCCTGCTCAAGGCCGAGTTGGGCAAGGCGATGGCCGGGCACGACCACTCGCACTAAAGGGAAGTCCGCATGATTGAACGAATCCTAAAATACTCCGTCGAGCGGCGTCACTGGGTGGTGGCGTTGACGCTCGTGGCGGCGTTGTTCGGTGCGTGGTCGTTGTCGCAGTTACCGATCGACGCCGTGCCGGACATCACCAACAAGCAGGTGCAAATCAACGTCGAGCACCCGGCGTTTTCCACGACCGACATCGAGCGGTTGGTGACGTTCCCGCTCGAGACGGCGCTCGCCGGCATCCCGGGGCTGGAGCACACGCGGTCGATTTCACGAAACGGTTTTTGCCAGGTCACGGCGGTGTTCGACGACGCGGTGGACATCTATTTTGCGCGGCAACAAATCAACGAGCGGCTCACCGCTGCGCGCGAGTCGTTGCCTGCGGGGATCAAGCCCAGGATGGGGCCGATCACCACCGGGCTTGGCGAGGTGCTCATGTGGGCGGTCGAGTTCGAGGCGCAAGCGCTTGGCCAAGCGGGCGGCTTCGTCACGCCCGGCGGCGAGCGGCTCACCAACAACGTCCAGCGCCTGGCTTTCCTCCGCACGGTGCAGGACTGGATCATCCGGCCGCAGATCAAGACCGTTCCGCTCGTGGCCGACGTCGACGCCATCGGCGGTTACGTGAAACAGTATCACGTGCTGCCCCGGCTTGGGCCGTTGAGCGCGCACGGCCTGACACTCAACGACCTTGCCAACGCGTTGGAGAGTAACAACGTCAGCCTCGGCGCGGGCTACATCGAGCGCGACGGCTCGGCGGCGCTCGTGCGGGCGAGCAGCCGGCTCGGCGGCTCGGCGGCCATTGCGGACGTCGTGGTAAAACAGATCGACGGCACGCCGATTCGCATCGGCGACGTGGCGGAAGTCGCGCTTGGCGGCGAAATGCGCCTCGGCAGCGCCAGCATAGACGGGCGCGAAGCCGTGGTCGGCACGGTGATGATGCTTACCGGCTCAAACAGCCGTGCCGTGGCGCGGGCGGCTGGTGAGAAGTTGGCCGAGGTGCAGCGCAGCCTGCCGCCGGGCGTCACCGTCCGGCCCGTGCTCGACCGCTCGCGGCTGGTGAATGCCACCATTGATACCGTGGCGCACAATCTGTTTTACGGGGCGGCACTGGTGATCGCCGTGCTCTTCGGGCTGCTCGGCAACCTTCGCGCCGCGTTTCTCACCGCGCTGGCCATCCCGCTTTCGATGCTGCTCGCGGCGGCGGGGATGCACCGCGCCGGCATCAGCGGCAACCTGATGAGCCTCGGCGCGATCGACTTCGGGATCATCATCGACGGTTCGGTGATCATTGTGGAGAACTGCCTGCGCCGCCTGGCCGGCCGCCAGCGCGAGCTGGGCCGGTTGCTCACGCTCGGCGAACGGCTCGACGTCGTCCGCGTCGCGAGCTATGAGGTGCGTCGTCCGTTCGTGTTCGGCGTCGCCATCATCACGGTGGTTTATCTGCCGATTCTCGCGCTCACCGGCATCGAGGGGAAACTGTTTCACCCGATGGCACTGACGGTGATCTTCGCGCTCGCCGGGGCGTTCGTGTTGTCGCTGACATTCGTGCCTGCGATGGTGGCGCTGACCATTCGCGGGCGCGTTGCGGAGAGTGACAACGCGCTCATGCGAACGGCTCGGCGGGGGTACGCGCCGGTGCTGGAGATTGCCCTCCGCCGCCGGGGTGTGGTGCTTGGCGCGGCGGCGGCGATGCTGCTCGGCGCGGGAGTCTTGTTCGCAAACTTGGGGCAGGTGTTCGTGCCGCAACTTGACGAGGGCGACATTGCCATGCACGCGATGCGCATCCCCGGCACCGGCATCGAGCAGTCCACCCGGATGCAACTTGAGGTCGAGCGCGCCGTGGCCAAGCTGCCCGAGGTCGAGCTGGTTTTCTCCAAGACAGGCACCGCCGACCTGGCGGCCGACTCGATGCCGCCGAGCGTCTCGGACACGTTTATTATCTTCAAGCCGCGCGCCAAGTGGCCGGAGCCGCGCTTAGCCAAGCGGGCGATCGAGCTAAAAGTGAGCGCCGCCGTGCGCGACTTGGTCGGCAACAAATACGAATTCTCCCAGCCGATCAAGATGCGATTTCAAGAACTCATCGCCGGCGTGAGGGGCGATCTCGCGGTGAAGGTGTTCGGCGAAAACCCCGGCGAACTCCGGCGCACCGCCGAGAAAATCGCCGCCGTGATGCGCGGCGTTCCCGGCGCGGTTGACGTGAAAGTGGAGCAAACGACCGGCATGCCGGAACTGACCGTGCGGCCCAAGCTCGGAATGTTGGCACGTTACGGGCTCGATGCCGCCGACGTGGTCGAGAGCGTCAACATCGCGATTGGTGGCCGTGTGGCGGGGCAGGTGTTCGATGGCGACCGGCGGTTCGACATCGTCGTGCGGTTGCCCGAGACCAAGCGGCAGCAAGCGTCCACGCTTGCGGAGTTGCCGATCCTTTTGCCGAGTGACGGGGATGAAAACGCCGCTTTTCCGCCGGTATTGCCCCTTGGCGAATTGGCGGCGGTGGTTCAAACCGAGGGGCCGTTTCAGGTCAGCCGGGAAAACAGCAAGCGCCGTGTGGTGGCGCAGTGCAACGTGCGCGGGCGCGACTTGGCCGGGTTTGTCAGCGAAGTTCGCGAGCGAGTCAACTCGGACGTGAAACTTCCCGCCGGGGCGTGGCTCGACTGGGGTGGGCAGTTCGAGAACCTTACTGCTGCGCGCCAGCGACTGGCCATCGTTGTGCCGGCTTGTTTTGCGCTGATCTTTTTGTTGCTGCACGCGGCTTTTGGCGCGGTACGCCCGGCGCTGCTCGTCTTCACCGCCGTGCCGCTGGCGCTGACCGGTGGTGTGGCGGCCCTGTGGTTGCGCGGACTGCCGTTCTCCATCTCCGCCGCAGTCGGCTTCATTGCGCTCTCGGGGGTGGCGGTTTTGAACGGCTTGGTGTTGGTTACGTTCATCAATCAGCTTCGCGAGCAGGGCAGGCCGCTGGAGGTGGCCATCCGCGAAGGCGCTCTCACGCGGCTGCGCCCCGTGCTGATGACGGCGTTGGTTGCGTCGCTTGGTTTCCTGCCGATGGCCTTGGCCACCGGCACCGGTGCGGAGGTGCAGCGTCCACTGGCCACCGTCGTGATCGGCGGCATCCTCACCGCCACCGCGCTAACGCTGGTGGTGCTGCCGGCCCTGTGTCAGCGAGTGCTGAAGGAGAATCCGTGAAATTAGTGTCGAAAAAATCAGTCGAGTTTTACGGCTTGCCCGGTTAGGGCGGATTGCTCCTCGGCGGCGCAGATTTCCACCGTGCTGAGGCCGTCAGCCGCAGAGACACTGGGCGCTTGGTCGGAGCGAATACTGTCAATGAAGTGGGCCAGCTCGCCGGCGTAACCATCCGTGCCTTCGCACTCGATGACCTGTATTTCCTTGCCCTCCTCGAACAGCCGCAGCGGCTCGTCTTCGCGGCCGATGTCGTAGTCAGCGGTGGCCCGCTCGAAGATGACGCGGTACGACATGTTGAAGCCCCAGCCGGGTGTCATCGCCCAGCTTCCCTCGGCGCTGACCTTGGCGCCGCACTCGACCTCGTACTGCGTCAGCACATGGTCGATGGCGCCGCTGACCTTGGTGAAGCCGGTCGAGTAAACCGACTTTGGCTTGCCGAAGAGATGTTGCACGAAGTCGGTGTCGTGTACGTGCAGGTCGAACAGCGCGCCGCCGGAGGTTTTGCCGTCGAAGTAGACGGCCTGCCCCCAGGCCGGCGGCTCTGCGATTCGCTGAAAATGGGCACCGAGCACCTTGCCGTAGCGGCCGCTGTCAACCGCCTCCTTGACCCAGGCCCATTGCGGCCAAAAGCGCAGGCACATGGCCACCATGAAATGGCCCTTGGCCTGTGCGGTGGCCTCGGCGATCTCCCTGGCCTCGGCGACGGTTCGGGCGAGGGGCTTTTCGCAGATCACATGTTTGCCCGAGGCGAGTGCCGGCTTGGCCATGCGCAGGTGTGTGCGCGTGGGTGTGCAGATGTCGATGACATCGATCGACTTGTCGGCGAGGAGCTCGTTGAAATCCTGATAGGCCTTGACCTGTGACATGTCGAGCTTGACCGGGTCACCGGAGTCGATGTTGCCGAGCACGTCGCTGAAGTCGCCATTGAGCCGATTGGGGTCGAGGTCGCAGATCGCGCCGATGGTTACGCCGCCAACCTCGCGGTAGGCGCGAATATGCATCGCGGCCATGAAGCCAAGCCCGACGATGCCGATGTTGATGTTGTCCCTGGCCATGTTGCTAAAGTTGGGTGACGAATTCGCGGGCGGTGCGGATGTCGGCCACGCGCTGGTCATCGGCTTCGCGCTCGATGCAGCAGTCGCCCTCGAAACCGACCTTGGCCAGGGTCGAGAAGAATGCCGGCCAATCGACCTCGCCGGTGCCGACGGTGACTTCCGTGCCCCATGTGCCGGACTCCTTTGTCATCGTGGCGTCCTTTATGTGGCACTGCTTGAGGTACGGGGCGAGCGTCTCGAGCGCGTCAATCGGGTCGCCCTTGCCGTACAGGATCATGTTCGCCGGGTCGAAGTTGACGCCGACGCTTGGCCGGTCGAGTTTCTCGAGAAACAACCGCAGCGTGTCGGCGGTTTCCTGTCCGGTCTCGAAGCCAAGGTCGATGCCGTTGGCATCAAACACGTCGGCGATCTGCGTGATGCGGTCCAGCAGTTTGGCAAAGCCGGGGTCACTCTCTTCGTGCGGCAGGAAGCCGGCGTGGAAGGTGACAATCTTCAGGCCAAGCCCAGCGGCGATGCCGGCGACGGCTTGGATGTTGGCCCAGTTGGCATCCCAATGTTCATCCGGCACGATGCCGCCGGTTTCTTTGATGGCGTCGAGCGACGAGTAATCTTCGCCGATGGTGCCGAACATGCCGGAAACGATTTTGATGCCTTCGGCGGCGAACAACTCGGCGGTTTTGCCCCATGCCCCGGGGTTTTCGCGGAGCGGATCGAGCGCAAGCTGGACGCGCGGGATGCCGATCGCGCCGAGATGGGCGACGAGTGCCTCGGGGGTTTCCGGTTGCAGCGACCAACTGCAAACCGCCAGCCGGGATTCGATGTCGTGTGCCATTTTGTGGGGGAACGCTGAACTCGCGCTTGGCCAAGTATCCGGATTTCGCCGGGTCTGACAAGTTTTTGCTGCCAGGCGCCTGGGCAAGCGCATTGCGCTTTTCTGGGCCGGGCCAAGCGGTTAGGCTACCGCCGGTGTCTTACCAGGTCATAGCCCGGAAATACCGTCCGCAGCGCTTCAGCGATGTCGTCGGCCAGGATCACGTCAGCCAGACGTTGGCCAACGCCATCCGTGGTGAGCGAATCGCGCACGCCTATCTGTTCTGCGGGCCAAGGGGAACCGGCAAGACGACCTTGGCGCGGATTTTTGCCAAGTGCCTCAACTGCACCGACGGGCCGAAGGTCGATTTTTCCGATGACGATTCGAAGTGCGACGAGATCGCCGAGGGCCGCTCGATCGACGTGCTGGAGATCGACGGCGCCAGCAACAACGGCGTCGAGCAGGTGCGTGAGTTGCGCGAGACCTGTGTGTACGCGCCGGCCTCGTCGAAGTTCAAGATCTACATCATCGACGAGGTGCACATGCTCACCACGGCGGCGTTCAATGCCCTGCTCAAGACGCTCGAGGAGCCGCCGGCGCACGTGAAGTTCATGTTCGCCACCACCGAGCCGGAGAAGGTGCTGCCGACAATCATGTCCCGCTGCCAACGCTTCGATCTCCGGCGCATCCCGGTGAATCTCATCGCCGGGCATCTCAAGTATATCTGCGGCGAGGAAAAGGTGACGATCGACGAGGGGGCGCTGTTCGCCATCGCGCGCGGCGCGGAAGGCTGCATGCGCGACGCCGAGTCGGCGCTCGACCAGCTCATCAGTTTTTGCGGCGAGAACATCACAGAGCCGGATGTGCTGTCGATGTTCGGGCTGACGGCGCAGGGCCAGTTGTTTGCGCTTGCGGAGTCCGTCCTCAACGGCGACTCGACTCGGACGCTGACCGAGCTCAACGCCCTCGCCAATCAGGGCAAGGACCTCGGTCGGCTGGTCGGTGACCTGTTGACGCACATCCGCAACCGCCTCGTGTTCGTCGTGTCAAAGGGCGATCTCTCGCTGCTCGAGATAAGCGAAGCCGAGGCCGCCGCCCTCCAGGCCGGGGCCAAGTTGGCCGACGAACAAGCCTTGGCACGGGTGCTGGATGTGCTGACTGATTGCGAGGGCCGTCTGCGCCTGGCCACGTCAAAAAAGATTTTGATCGAAGTGTCACTGCTCAAGGCGGCGCAGGCCAAGTCGGCACTGGGCATCGACGAGGTGCTTGGCCAACTGCAAAAACTGCGAGACAACGAGCCGCCATCCGCAGGCCAAGCGCCCGCCGGCGCGCCGAAACCGGCACCCGAGCCAAGCGCACCGGCCAAGCCGACCCCTAAGGCCGCGCCACCGCCGACTGTTGACAAGCCGGCGGAGGCGGTCGATTTGCAGGCGATTTGGTTGCGGCTCGTTTCGGCTGCGAGCAAGGCCAGCCCGTTCATGCAGACCTACTTTCAACAGGCGCACGCTGTGTCATTTTCAAAAGGCATCTTTGTAATCGGCGTCACCGAGGAGCACCTCGCGTTGGTGGACAACCAGCGGAACCACGAGATGCTTGCGGAACAACTCGCCGCGCTTGGCCATGCGGATGTGCAGTTCCGTTTCACCAGCGAGCCTCTTCCCGAAGGCCGGGCACCGGCCCCCGCGCTCGAGCCGATCGACGAACCGCAGGCTGCGAGCCGCGCGAAGCCGGGGAAGACCACGGCTACTCCCCAGCCGGAGAAGATCAACCCGGAGGAATTCAAAAACGATCCACTCATTCAAAAGGCGCTGGAACTGTTCCGAGGCCGAATCGTCGAGGTGCGGAAGTGACCCGACAATTTCAACATGGCAAGCATTGGTAAATTGATGAAACAGGCCGCCAAGATGCAACGGCAAATGCAGGAGGCGCAGGCCCAGTTGGCCGATCAAATCGTCGAGGCCTCGAGCGGCGGCGGCGCGGTCAAGGTCACGGCCAGCTGCGACGGCGTGGTCAAGTCGATCCGGATCGACCCCGACGCCGTGGACGCGGAGGACATCTCGATGCTGGAGGACATGGTGCTCGGCGCGGTCAACCAGGCGCTCGACAAGGGGCGCGAAACGCAGTCTGCCGAGATGGGCAAACTCACCGGCGGCATGGGCGGCGGCATGGGCCTGCCGGGGCTCTGATTTTGGCCAGTGACCTCGCTCCCCGAACCGCTTGCGGTGTTGGTGGCGGAACTCAACCGCCTGCCGGGCATCGGCCCGCGTTCCGCCGAGAGGCTCGCCCTTCACTTGATTCAGGCCGACACCGCCGTGGCCAGGCGCCTGGCCAGCGTACTCGTCACCTCACGCGACAAGATCATCGAGTGCGCGCAATGCGGCGGGCTTGCCGAGAAATCGCCGTGCAGCATTTGCGCCAACCCGGCGCGCGACGAGCGAACTGTCTGCGTCGTCGAGCGCGCGGTTGATATTTTGAATGTCGAGAAGTCTGGCGCGTTCCGCGGGCACTACCACGTGCTCGGCGGCAAAATCTCGCCGATGAACGGCATTGGCCCGGAGGAATTGCGGGTGGCACAGCTCGAGCAGCGCCTGGCCGACGGCGCGGCGGACGAGGTCATCATCGCGCTGGGCACCGACGTGGAGGGCGACGCCACCGGACACTACCTGGCCAAGCGCTTGGCCAAGCGCGGCGTGAAAGTCACCCGCATCGCCCACGGCCTGCCGGCGGGGAGCGGGCTGGAATTCGTCGACGAGTTGACGCTGAGCCAGGCGCTCGAAGGCCGCCGCGAGCTGGACGCAAAGTAATTCATGAGCGAACAAAAGGTTGTTGTTTTTGACCTCGGAAAGGTGCTGGTTGACTTCGATTACAGCATCGCCATTCGCCGGTTCGCCGAGCGAAGCGAGGCCGGGCTGGAGCAAATCCAGCGCTTGGTCGACTCGCCGATCCAGATCGATTACGAGTCAGGCAAAATCACGACCGACGAATTTTATGCGGCGATCCGCGATGGGGCCGGGTTTCGCGGCGACCGCGCGGAGTTTGTCAGCATCTTCGCCGATATTTTTTCGCCGATGGAAACGATAATCGAGTTTTTCGAGCGACTGAAACCAGTCGGTATCCCGACCTGCGTTTTTTCCAACACCAACGAAATTGCGATCGGACACATCCGCGAAGGGTTTCCGTTTTACAGTCTGTTTGACAATTACGTGTTGTCGTTCGAGGAAGGCGGCATGAAGCCGGACGAGGCGATTTACGACGTGGTCGAGCAGCGCACCGGCGAGAGCGGTGCGGCCATCCTCTACATCGACGACCGCCCGGAAAACATCGAGATCGGCAGGGGCAGGGGATGGCAAACGATCCTGCAGGACGGCGAGGCCGCCTCGGTGGCGCGGGCCGAGTCGCTGCTTGGGATTTAAGCGTTCAGCGCGTTGGCGGCGGCTCCGTAGGCACCGGCGAGGTCGCCCAGTTGCGCGGGCAGCAGCTTAATCTCGTAGTCGTCGGTCTTCCAGAGCAGTGGGTCGAGGTACTCTCGCAGCGGCACGAAAAGCCGGTCGCCGGCCTTGGCAATTCCGCCGCCGAGGATGACCGCTTCCGGGTCGAGGATGTTTGAGAACGAACAGATCGCCGTGGCCAGTCCCTTGATCGACTTGAGCCAGATTTTCTCCGCCTCGTCGTCGCCGTTCTCAATCGCCTCCATCATTTCCCCTGTGTGGGTGAAACGGCCGTTGGATCGCTCCTGGATGGTGCAGTTGCCAATCGCCAACTCGAGGCTGCTCGGGCATCCGCAATCGTCCGGCGGGCCGTCCGGGCCAAGGCTGGTGTGGGCAAAGTGACCGGCTTTGCCGGTGCGCCCGCGTAGCAGCTTGCCCTCGACGAGCGCCGCGCCGCCAACGCCCGTGCCGAGCGTCAGCAGGATGACGGTCTGGAATCCCTTCGCCGCCCCGAGCCAAGCTTCGCCGAGGAGGGCGGCGTGGCCGTCGTTCAACACCGGGATCGCCTTGTCGAAATCAAAAAACTTTTGCCAATTCAAGCCGACAAGACCCTCGAGCCGTACCGGCATGTGTGTGATGCAACTGCCGTCCGGCGCCGCCAGCCCCGGCGCCGAAAAACCCATGTTGTCCGGCTTGCCGTCCTGATCCTTCTCGATTGATTGAACGAGTTCACGGAGGCGATTGGCCCATTCCATATCCGCATCGGCGTCGAAGGGTAGATTGTGCTTGGTCAACGTTTTGCCGTCCGGCGTGACGGCGACTGCCTTGACGCATGAGCCGCCGAGGTCGATCCCGATTGTGTAACTCATTCGATCCCCTCGCTGACACTCCAGCCGCCATCGACCGCCAGCACTTGGCCGGTCACGAACTTGGCGGCGTCGGACATCAGGAAAACCGTCGCGCCGTCCAAGTCCTCCGGCACGCCGATCCGGCCGCCATCCAGCGGTTGTTTGTGTTTGATGAAGCTCATGATTTCGTCGTTCGCTTGGGCGCGGCCGGACATCGGCGTGGCAACGAGCGCCGGTGCGACGGCGTTCACGCGGATGTTTTGCGAGGCGTAGTGCGCCGCCGCTGACTTGGTGAGGCCAACGATCCCCGCCTTGGCCGCCGCGTAGGCGTGCGTGGCGAATTGTCTCGGGGCGGGGGAGTCGGCCAGCACGGAAGTCATGTTGAGAATCACGCCGCCTCGGCCAAGCGCAGCGAACTCTCGCAGCGCGGCGCGGTTCGAGTTGAAAACGGATGTGAGGTTCAGGTCGATCGTCTGCCGCCAGCCGTCGTCGCTGATCCCGTGCAGCGGCCCGTCGCCCATGCTGCGCCCACTGCCACCGGCAACGTGATACAGGCCGTCGAACCCACCGAACTCCCGCTTGGCCAAGCCGATCGCCTCGGCAGCGGTTTGCGGATCCGTCGCATCGCCGGCCAAGCCGTGCACCGCTTGGCCAAGTGCCGACTCCGCTTGGCTCACACTGTCGGCATTTCGTCCGACCACGACCACTCGCGCCCCCTCGCCGACGAACGCCTTGGCGGCGGCCAAGCCCAGCCCAGTCGTCCCACCGACGATGACGATAGTCTTGTTGTCAAGTTGCGGCACGCGGTTAATTTTCCTTGTGCCAGCGAGGCCGGTTGCGGCGCTTGTGCGGCGGTTGGTTCGCTTCCACAAAAGCGATCATGTCCTGAATCGCCAGCCAGCGCTCCTTCGGATCCCACGCCCGTTCGCGCTTCAACTCCTCCCGTTGCTTGACGTCGTCCATCTTCTACAGCCCAAGTTTTTTGAAGCGGGACTCGATGTGTTTGTAGTGGAAGTCGGTGGTGCAGATGGACTCGAGTTCGCCCTTTTTGAAATGCTTGGCGACCTCAGGATCTGACAAAAGTTGCGTGAGAAAATCGGCGTCGTCGCGGCCGTCGTGCTTGGTTTTCCACGTCTCCATCGCGTTGCGTTGGACGAGCGAGTACGACTCTTCGCGGGTGAGTCCCTTGCGGATGAGCGCGAGCAGCACGGACTGCGAGTTCCACATGCCCAGCGATTGGCCAAGGTTTTTGACCATGTTTTTCGGGTACACGATCAATCCCTTGGTGAGGTCGGTCAGCTTGTTGAGCATGTAGTTGAGCAGCGTGCAGGAGTCGGGGAAAATCACGCGCTCGACGGAGCTGTGGCTGATGTCGCGTTCGTGCCAAAGGGCGACGTTCTCGAGCGCGGCGAGCGCGTTGCCGCGCAGCACGCGGGCCAGGCCGGTGAGGCGTTCGCCGGTGATGGGGTTGCGCTTGTGCGGCATGGCGCTCGAGCCTTTTTGGCCCTTGGCAAAATACTCCTCGACCTCGAGGACCTCGGTGCGCTGGAGGTGCCGGAACTCGGTCGCCCACCGCTCAATGCTCGCGCCGACGAGGGCGACGGTAGTCATGAACTCGGCGTGAATATCCCGCTGCACAACCTGTGTCGCGATCGGCGCGGCCTTGAGGCCAAGCTTGCGGCAGACGAACGATTCGATCTTTGGCGAGAGATGGGCGTTGGTGCCGACCGCGCCGGAGAGCTTGCCGATGGCGACGCGCGGCTTGAGGGTCTCGAGTCGCTCGAGCGCGCGGCCAAACTCGTCGAACATCAGCGCCATCTTGAGGCCGAACGTCGTCGGCTCGGCGT
>QOAX01000215.1 GCA_003972865.1 Verrucomicrobiota bacterium
GGCCAGTGACAGTGGCACCCGCGATGCGGGAATCCGCCGGCGACTGGAGGCGGCCGGCCGGGAGATCAGTGAAGCCGTGAAAGCAGGCAAAATCACGGAGGAACAGGGTAGGAAACGCATGGCCGCGTTGAAGAAGCGGGTAAGCCAGGGTCAGTCCCGGGAAGATGCGGGAATCCGCCGGCGACTGGAGGCGGCTGGCCGGGAGATCCGTGAAGCGGTGAAAGCCGACAAAATCACGGAGGAACAGGGCAGGGAACGCATGGCCGCGTTGAGGAAGCGAGTGAGCCAGAGCCAGTCTCGAAGTGGCACCACACGCGACAGCGACAGCAGCCGCCGCGGCGGGACCGACTACCGCGCCCGCTTGATGAAGGAATACGACAAGAATGGCGACGGCAAACTCGACGAGAAGGAACGCGAAGCCGCCCGCAAGGCATTGTCTTCGCGCCGTAGCCAGGGCCGTGGCGGTTCCGAGCGTGGCGAGCGCAGCCGCACGGGTGAGCGTCGTGAGCGAGGTGCTCAAGCTAGTGGGCGTGGATCCAACCGCCGTGGCGGTGAAAATACAGAACGCAGCCGCAGCAGTGACAGCGATCGCCGCAGCGACCGCACCACCGACCGCCGCCCAAGAGGTCAGGACGGTGAGAACGCCGAGCGCCGCCGTCGCGGCATCAGCGTGGAAGAATACCGGCGAGGAGAAGCACAAATCCGCGAGCTCGTCGAAAAGGGCAAAGTCTCAAAGGAGGATGCTGAGAAGCGCCTCATTGAGATGCGCAAGACGATCCGCACCGACCGCGCCACCGAGCGCCGTCCAGGAGGTCAGAGCGGCGAGAATGCCGAGCGTCGCCGTCGCGGCAGCCAGCGTGGTGAAGGCGGGGAAAACCGCCGTCGCGGCAACCGCCGCGGAGGGGAGTAAGCCGACATCTCCCGACAGTGATTCAACCAAGGCGCCGGTTTTCTGGCGCTTTTTTTCTTTCACTTGCCGCTTGCCCAAGTGAAACTTTTCCCTTTGCACCTTCGTATTAAGTCTCTTATGCGACAACTCCGCGTCATTTTGATGACCTTGTTGGCCTTTTTGGCGAGTTCGCTTAGCCAGGCGCAGGGCCGGGTGATCATCAGCGAATTCCTTGCGGTCAACGACAAGGGCTTGGTGAATGCCAACGGCGACCGGTCGGACTGGATCGAGATTCACAATGCCGGCGATGCCACGATCGACCTGGCCGGCTGGACGCTGACCGATGATGCCGCGGACTTGGCCAAGTGGACGTTCCCCGCCGTCAAGATCGAGGCCGGCGGATATCTGCTGGTGTTCGCCTCCGGTGCTGACCGGGCCAGGCCGGACCGGGCATTGCATGCCAATTTCAAGCTGGGCGCGAGCGGCGAGTACCTCGGTCTTGTAAAGCCGGGCGGCCGGACGGTGGCACACCATTTTGTGATGAAGTATCCCAGGCAGCGGGATGACGTCTCTTACGGCATTCCGGCTGGCTGGCAGCCGAATACCGCCTCGGCGGCCTCGGTGATCGCCGGGCCGGTTTATTTCCTCAGACCGACCCCGGGCGCGCCCAACGGGCAAACCCTGGCCGGCAAGGTGGCTAAGCTCGCCTTCAGCCAGCCTCACGGTTTCCACGAGGAACCGTTCGAGCTGGTGATCTCATCCCAAACGCCGGAAGCTGTGGTGCGTTACACGACTGACGGGTCGGTGCCGACCGAGGGCAGCGGCCAAGTGCTGAACGGCGCGTTGACGGTTGGCAAAACCACGGTGATCCGCGCGGCGGCATTCAAACCGGGCCACAAGCCGACGAAGGTGGTCACGCGGACGTATCTTTTTTTAGAGGACGTCGTTCGGCAATCGCCGGACGGGCTGCCGTCGGCGGGGTTTCACTACGAGTGGGGGCCCAACCGGGTGGACTACGGGATGGATCAGCGCGTGGTCAACGACGAGCGATACCGCGACAAAATCTTCGAAGGACTAAAGGTGATTCCAAGTTATTCACTGGTGATGGACCTGGATGACTTGTTCGGCGAGGAGGATGGCATTTATGCCAATGCCAAGGAGGATGGGCGCGACTGGGAGCGGTCTTGCTCGCTTGAGTTGATTCAAGCCGATGATCACAAGGGTTTTCAGGAGAACTGTGGTGTTCGGATTCGCGGTGGGTTCAGCCGCATGACCACTAATTCCAAGCATGCCTTCCGCTTCTTCTTCCGTCGCGAGTATGGTCCCGGGAAGCTGAAGTATCCGTTGTTCGGCAAGGCGGCTGCGCAGGAATTCGACAACCTCGACCTGCGCACCTTCAACAACTACTCGTGGAGCTTGAGTGATGATCCGCGATGCACATTCATGCGGGACCAGTTAAACCGCGACCTGCAGTTGGCCATGGGACAGTCCAGCGCGCGGGGCTATTTTTGCCACCTGTACATTAACGGCCAGTACTGGGGCTTGTTCAACGCCTGCGAGCGACCGGAAGCCTCCTTTGGTGGATCCTATTTCAAGGGGAAGCCGGAAGATTTTGACGTGATCAAGATCGGGCGCGGCCGGGGCAGGGGGCAGGGGAACACCCAGTACGGCCTGTTCGCCACGGACGGCAACCTCGATGCGTGGGAGCAGTTGTGGAAAGGCTGCAAAGCCGGGGTGGAGACCAATGCGGCGTACCAAAAGATTTTGGGTAACAAGCCGGATGGCACCCGCAACCCGGATTACGAGGTGCTGCTCGACCCGGAAAACCTGATCGACTACATGCTGGTCATTTTTTACGGCGGCAACCTTGATGCACCGATCACTTCCTTTGGAGCGAATCGATCAGCGAACAACTGGTATGGCATACGCAATCAGAATGGCGTGGAAGGCTTTCGATACTATGTGTGGGATGCGGAGCATACGTTCCTTAAGATCAGCGAGGATCGAACCGGTCCATACCCCGCGGGTGACGACTACCCGCGCAGCAACCCGCAATGGATCTGGCAGCAGTGCCTGCACAACCCGGAATTCCGAATGCTGGTGGCCGACCGGGTTCACAGGCATTTCAACCATGGCGGCGCGCTGACTCCCGAGTCCGTGGCCAGCTTGCTGAGCCAGCACGTGGCGAAGTTGCGCCTGGCTGTCATCGGCGAGTCTGCCCGGTGGGGCGATCCTCATCGGAGCAATTGGGCACCTCCCGTCCGCGGAGCTTCGGATAACAGGCCGCGCACGCTGGATGACGACTGGCAGCCGGAGGTGGATCGCTGGTTCAACGAATACATCCCGGCGCGGTCGGGGGTCGTTGTCGATCAGCTTTGGAAGCATGGGTTGATCCCCGACCTCGAGTCCGCCCGCTTGGCCAAGCGCGGCGGTGTGGTGGATCCCGGTTTTGAACTGGAGATGTCCGCTGCTCAGGGTGAGGTGTACTACACGCTCGATGGCTCGGACCCACGCCTGATCGGCGGGAAGATTTCGCCGGTGGCGGAAAAATACAGCCGCCCGGTGCGCATCGACAAAACGAGTGTTGTAAAAGTGCGCGTGCTTTTTGAGGACGAATGGAGCGCCATTGACGAACTCCCGTTCGAGGTGAAGGAAAAACAAGTCGTCAAGAATTTGAAGAAATGAAACCAACCGGATCAACCCTTGCCGTCATCGCCCTGCTGTCGCTGGCCACCGTGTCCTTGGCCAAGGCGGACGAACCGTCAGCCGTATACCAGGGCCTGTTGGCCAAGTACGACGCCAACAAGGACGGGCGGCTCGACGCCGCCGAGCGCGAAGCCATCCGCACCGACAGACTCAAGCCTAACCCTAGGGGGCGGTCGGAGAGGCGCAGGTTTCGTTATCCCGACCCGATTGTCGCTCGTTTTGATAAGGACGATGACAATGAGCTGGACGGGGAGGAATTTGACGCCGCCCAGAAGTGGGTAGACAAGCGGTTCAAGGAGATCAACGCCGAGTACGATGCCGACAAGGATGGCCGCCTAAACACCGGCGAGCGTGCCGCGCTGTCGAAGCAGGTCGAGGCTGGAAAGTTCAAGGACATGGGTTTCTTGATGGGTTATTTGACTCGTTCGCGCAGCAGTCGGGGTGATCGCAATCGGGATATGCGTCGTGACGAAGGAGGTTTGTCGCGTGCGAGTATTTTGCGCAAAAGCGACAAAGATGGCGACGGTCGATTGGGCGAGGAGGAACTTGCTGCTGCTCGTGCGACACTGAAGAAAGTTGAAGCCGAACGCGCACGCGAAGAGCGCACCGGCATCCGGCGTGTCCCCAGCCGGGAGAGACGGTAAGCCACTCACCTTCGTTCAGGGCATGAGTAGCTCGACGTCGCCGGAGTGGATCCAGCCTTTTTGGCCGAGCCGGGTTTCGACCTCGAGAAACTCCCCCTTGCGGTCGTGCACGAGCAGTTCCGTCCCGTCGGTGGCCTTGAATGATTCCGGCGATTCCTCCAGCGGCCCGTTGCGAACGACCGCCTTTGCCGTGCTCACAAAGGCGCGCTCGTCGAGGTAGTAATCCGACGCGGCCAGGGCCAGCAGGAGCGCCGTGGCCAGAGCGCCCGCCGCAGGGAGCCGGATCCAAAGCGGTTTCCCCACGAACGCTCCCGGCTTCAACTGTCTCGCCGTCAACAGCAACAGCAGCAGGGTGAGCGTCCCCGAGGCGAGGGCGGTCCACTCGCCGATCGAGAGCCGGCGCATCCAGCGCTGGCGCAAACTCAGCGGCGGCGGCTGGGTGTTGGCCTGCTCGCGGGCGAAGCGGAGATTGGCCCGGGTCTCCGGGTTGCGCGGATCGAGCCGCAGCGATCGTTGGTAGGCGGCCATCGCTTGGCCAAGTTGGCCGGCCTTGAAGTGCGCATTGCCAAGGTTGAACAGGAGGGTGGCGGACACGCCGTTCGTGGCGGCGACCCGGTACAGGGCGGCGGCCTCGGCGAATCGGCCGGTTTCGTACAGGCGGTTGGCCTCCTCGAACTGCGCCTCACTGGCCGGGCTCGAGCCGGCCAGGAGCAGGACGCCGGCGAGCAGGCCAAGCACTTGGCCAAGCCGGATCCGGGGTTGGTACGGGCGACGGCGCGGGTTCATTTGAGGGCGCGAAACAACTCCTTGAGCAGGGCGAGATGGGCCTTCATTTCCCCGGTGGTCTGCGAGCCGGCGTAGCTGGCCTGGTCGCTCGCGGTGAACAATTTCCGGATGTTGCCCCGGATCGCCTCGTCGAGTATTTCGCGGGCGGCGGGGCTGTGGACGATATCGCCGGTGATGCCCTCGGCCGGGATGTCGAGCTGCAACCCAATTTGTTCGCGAAGCAAATCCGCCAACTCGGCGTGAAACTCACCGACCTCGCCGCCATCGGCCAGGGCATCCAGCTTGGCCAAACCAGCTCGGGTGCGCCCTGCCACCTGCCGCTTGCGGCGCAACCTCGGGTTGTTAGCCAGCGCGTTGGTCTTGCGACGCCATGCCAGCGCGGCAAGCCAGAGCAGCAGGGGGATGGACTGCAGCAGCCAGTAACCGGGTCGGGCGATGAGCGGCGTCGCTTGGCCAAGCGAGCCGAGGTGATGCTTGATGGTCAGGATATCGGTTTGTGGCGGCGCCTCCGGCTCTTCGGTTTCCGGTGCCGAGCCGGCGGCAACGGCCGGGGTGATTGGCTTGTCGCCGGGGTTGACCTTAATCGGAAACGGCCCCTTGGCCAACACGCGGTACCGGCCCGCGACCGGATCAAAATAGGGGAACTCGATGCGCGGCACCTCGGCGAGGGTGTCGCGCTCGGGGATCACGACCTGCTCGAAGGTGCGCGTGCCGAGCAGGCCGAGCGGGTTGTCTTTTTTCGTGGTGACGGACGGCTCGTAGCTCTTGAAGCCGGGCCAGTCGAACTTGGGCAGGTTGAGAGACTCGATGGCGCCCTGACCGGAGATTTGAATGCTCACAGTAACCGGGTCGCCAACCGTCACCTCCAGCGGCGAGGCCTTGGCCTGCATCGTGTACCGGCCAACCGCACCGTTGAAGCTGGCCGGCTGGTTCGCGGCGGGCAGCGGCCTGACCGTGACCGGCTGCGCCTTGGCCTCGAGGTTGACCGGCACCTGTTTGTAGCGGTTGAAGAAACCGTCAAACGGATCGTTGAACGGGCTGCGCCGGTTTTGTTTTTGGCGGACGCGCAACACCATGCTTTGTTTCACCGGGCCAAGCTGGAGTTCACCCGCCTTGAGCGGCACGGCGGCGGTGCGAAAAGTGAGCACCTGGTAGATTTGGTTGCCCTTTTGCATTCGCGATTGCGTGTGCTTGAGGAAGGCGGCGACGTTGAAGCCGTCGGCGATCAGTTCCGGCATTTTAACGTTCACGCCGTCGATGTAATGCAGCTGAATCTCGACCGGGATGACCTCACCGACGTAGGCGGTCGTCTTGGTCGGCAGCAGGCGGACGTAGGCATATTGCGACAGGCCGTTGCCACCCCTGGGCTGCTGCCCGGCGGGCAGCACCCGGAGCGTGAGCGGCTTGGGCTTGAGCAGTCCGGCCTTGTGCCGGAGTTGGATCGGGGACAGCGTGTAGTTGCCGGGCTTGAGCGGTGTGACCAGGATGTTGAACGTGTAGGACGAGGTCCGCTTGCCGTTGACGAATTGAAACTGCTGGGAAGTTCCGGCGCTGGCAAAGCGCAGCCCGGGAATCGAGGGCAGCACCGGCTGGGACGAGGGGGAAAAGTCGGTACAGATGATGGACAGGGTGACGCTTTCGCCGACCGATGTGGAGGCACGGTCTAGGCTGGCGCTGACCTCTTGGCCGGGGGCCTTGGCCGCGAGCAACAACACAAAACTGAAAGCAAGGATCCTGCTCATCTCACCAATTCTTGGTTATCCGCCGGCTGCGTGCCCTGTCTTTTTGGGAGGGGCGGTAGATCAGCGAGCGTTCCTGCTGCTTCAGTGTGTCGAGCAGTTGGCGCACCTGCTCCGGGGTCATCTTGCCATCTGGCTGCGCCTGGCCGGCATCGGACTGCTCCTGTCCCTGGCTGGGCTGGGGTTGCTCCTTTTTGTCCTCGCCATTTGAGCTGTTCTGTTTTTGTTCTTCCTCCTTTTTCTCCTTCTGCTGCTCCTGCTCCTTATTCTTGTCGTCGTCTTGCTGCTGCTGTTTTTGGTTTTGCTCCTGCTCCTCTTTTTTTTGCTCGTCTGATTTTTGTTGCTGCGGATCTTTTTTCTGCTCGTTTTTTTCCTGGTTTTTGTTGTCCTGCTTGTTGTCGCTCTGCTGCTGTTGCTGCTGCTGTTGTTTCAGTTGCTCGAGTCGTTTTTTGACGACGTCAGTGTTGAACCGGGCGTCCTCGTCGTCGGTGTTGTCCTCTAGGAGCTTGAGCGCACCCTCGTATTTTGCCAGGGCGTCGATCCACTGTTTGGCCTTGTCGTCCGGGTTGTCGGTGGTTTCACCCAGCCGAAACATCGCGTTGCCAAGGTTGTAAAACGCCCGCTGCTGGAGGGGGAGCGGGGCCTCGGGCGAGGCGAGGGTCGAGTTGAAATGGTTCCGGGCCTTCTCAAAATCGTCGGCACGATATGCGGCGGTCCCGGCGTTGTAATGCAGCCGGGCGTCTTCCAACCCGGATTGGCGCTTGGCCAGGCGATTGGCTTCGAGTTGTTCCTCGTAGAGGCGCAGGGCTTTCCCGAAGTCGTCCTGCTCCATCGCCCGCCGGGCGTCGGCAGGAGTGGCCAAGGTGGCCGGGGCGAGCATTAGCAGGCCAAGCGCGGCCAGGGCAGTGGCCCTGTTTTTGTGCGATTGGCGCCGCCCCTCCCCGAGGAGCATCTCGCCGAGCAGCAGCAGGATGGCCAGGCCAAGCGGCCACTGGTATCGCTCGATGTAGCGCTTGGTCATCTGGTTCTCGATTCGGTTTGGCGTCAGGCCGGCCAGGCCCGCCTCGTAGAGCCGCTCCATCGTGTCGGCCCCCTGCAGCGGCAGGTAGAACGCCCCAGTATCGGCGGAGAGTTCGCGCAGGAGTGGCTCGTTTAGGCGTGACTTGACGACGTTGCCGCTCTCGTCCTTGAGGAACTCTAGCCGGCCGGTCTGCGGGTCGGGCAGCTGGATGAGTTCCCCCTCGGGCGAGCCAAGGCCGATGGTGAAAATCTTCATGCCGATGTCGTTTGCTTTTTGGGCGGCGTCGCTCACACCGGCCTCGTGGTTCTCGCCGTCGGTCATCAGCACGAGCACCTTGTGGTTGTCCTCCTCTTTTTCAAACGTCCGCAACGCCTCGCTGACCGCCTCGCTGATGGCGGTGCCGCCCTGCGGGATGATGTCGGTGGTGAGGGAGTTGACGTTCTGCACGAAGGCGTTGCGGTCGATCGTCAGCGGGCATTGCAGAAACGCGGTGCCGGAGAAGGCGATCAGGCCAAGGCGGTCGCGCTTAGCCAGGCGCATCAGGTCGAGCACGGCCAGCTTGGCCCGCTCGAGCCGGTTCGGGGTCTGGTCGGTGGCCAGCATACTGCGCGAGGTGTCCACGGCAACGAGGATGTCGAGGCTGCGGGTCTCGGTTTTTTGCAGCTCATAACCGCCCTTTGGCCGGGCCAGGGCGATAAAGAGCAGCAGCACGACGCCGAGCAGCAGGGCCAGCTTGGCCTTGCGCCGGGCCGCGGAGAGACCAAGCGTGAGCTGTTCCACGAGGTTGGCGTGGATGAAGCGCGCCACCCGCTCGCGCCGCCGCCGCCACGCCCAGCCAAGGAAGAGGCCCAGCAGCGGCACGACCAGCGCCGCCAGCCACAAAATCTGGGAATGTTCAAAATGCATGAAGCTCCGTTCCAAAAACGCGCGGGAACCATACTCACGCCGCCGCGCCTCGGCCACGCGAAAATGCACGCCCCTGGCCGGGGCGTCTTCGTTGGCAACTGACTGCCAGTGCGGCGGTTCCGTTCAAATCTGCCGTCCTTTGTCTTGCAGTTGGACGTCGGGACGGCTTTTCTTCCTGCCGCCGCCATCCGTGGCCGGACGATGAAGACCAGTTCGGAGATCAGACAATCCTTCCTCGATTTCTTTCAGGAAAAACAGCACACCATCGTGCCGTCGGCCAGCCTCATGCCGGACGCACCCAACCTGCTCTTCACCAACGCCGGCATGAACCAGTTCGTGCCGATCTTCCTCGGCGAGCAAACCTGCCCGTACAACCCCGGCCGCGCCGCGGACACCCAGAAGTGCATCCGCGCCGGCGGCAAGCACAACGACCTCGAGGACGTGGGGCTGGACACCTACCACCACACCTTCTTCGAGATGCTCGGCAACTGGTCGTTTGGCGACTATTTCAAAAAGGAGGCCATCGACTGGGCCTGGGAACTGCTCACCGGGGTGTGGGGTTTCCCGAAAGAGCGCCTCTACGCCACCGTGTACCAGCCGGGCAAGGGCGACCCGGGCGAGTTCGACCAGGAGGCGCACGACTGCTGGGCGGCGATCTTCACCGCCGCCGGGCTCGACTCCGCCTTCCACATCGTCAACGGCAATAAAAAGGACAATTTCTGGATGATGGGCGATACCGGCCCGTGCGGTCCGTGCAGTGAGTTGCACATCGACCTCACGCCGGAGGGAGACACCAAGGGCGGCCTTGTCAATGCCGACAGCGGACAGTGCATCGAGATATGGAACCTGGTGTTCATCCAGTACAACGTCAACCCAGACGGCACGTTTGCGCCGCTCGCCGCCCGGCACGTGGACACCGGCATGGGCTTCGAGCGTGTCGCCGCCGTCATCCAGTCCACCAACGGGTTCACTGACTTCAGCAGGCCGGTTTCCAACTACGACACGGACGTTTTCGGCCCCATATTCGCCGCGCTCGAGAAACTGAGCGGCAAAAAATACGCCGCCACGCTGCCCGGCCCCGAGGCGACCGATCAGGAAAAAACCGACACAGCCTTTCGCGTCATCGGCGACCATATCCGCACGTTGAGCTTCTCCATTGCCGACGGCATCCAGCCGGGGAACACCGATCGCAATTACGTTCTGCGCCGCATCTTGCGCCGCGCCGTGCGCTACGGGCGTACACTCGGGTTTCACGAGCCGTTTTTTTACAAGCTCGTCGATGTGCTGGCGGACTCGACGGGAGACGTTTTCCCCGAGTTGAAAAAGCGCCGCGAAATTGTCCAGCAAACGATTCGCACCGAGGAGGAGTCGTTCAACAAAACCCTCGACCGCGGCATCGACCTCTTCCGCGAGGAAATCGAGAGGATGGGGGATAAAAAAGAACTGACCGGCGAGTTTGCTTTCAAGCTTTATGACACGTACGGCTTTCCGCTGGACTTGACGGAGTTGATGGCGCGTGAGACCGGCTTGACGGTGGACAATGCCGGGTTTGACGCGCTGATGGAGCAGCAGCGCGATCGCGCAAGGGCCGCGCAGAAGAAGGAGGTCATCAGCGTCACGAGCCTCTCCTCCGGTGCCACGACGGAGTTTGTCGGTTTCGAGCAACTCAGCATCACTGCAAAGGTCATCGAGGTGGTTCAGGAAAAGAAACGTACCGGCATTGTGCTCGATCGCTCGCCGTTTTATGCCGAGATGGGCGGCCAGATTGGTGATACAGGTACGCTGTCGATTGGCGACAAAACGTGGGCCGTCACCGACACGCAAAAGGCCGGCGACGCGTTTCTGCATTTCATCAAGGGCGATGCCACGCTGGAGCCGGGCAGTCAGGTCGAGCTGACGGTGGACGCCGCCCGCCGTGCCGCCATCCAGCGCCACCACACGGTCACCCATCTGTTTCACTGGGCGCTGCATGAGGTCACCAGCCCGGACGCCTCGCAAAAAGGTTCCTACGTTGGCCCGGAGAAGTTAACGTTTGATTTCAATAGCCCGCCGCTGACACCGCAACAGGTGGCCGACATTGAGCAACTGGTCAATGAGCGCATCGTCGACAACGCCGTCGTGAGCTGGACCGGGATGCCCTACAGCGAGGTGGCCGGGAATGACGGTATCCTGCAGTTTTTTGGCGATAAGTACGGCGACACGGTGCGCGTGGTGCAGATCGGCGGCGAGGCCAGCGCACTCAACGGCTACTCGATGGAGTTGTGCGGCGGCACCCACGCACGCGCCACGGGGGAGATTGGCTTATTCCGCATCGCCGCCGAGTCGGCGATCGCCGCCGGTGTGCGGCGTGTGGAGGCCGTGGCCGGCCTCGTGGCGGCTGGGCAGGCCCGTGACGATGCCGGTCGCATTGCTGCCCTGGCCGAGACGCTCAACTCGCCGGTTCGCGAGATTGAAAAGAAGATTGAGACGTCGCTTGGCCAGGTCAAAAAACTGGAGAAACAACTGAAGGCCCTCCGGCAAAGCCAGGCGGCCGGCATGGCCCGGGAGCTCCTGGCCCGGGCCGAGACGATCGGCGGTGTGCAGGTCGTCACGGCCAACCTGGGCCAAGCGGATGGGGATTATGCCCAAGCCGTGGTCAATGCATTGAAGGAGGAATTCGAGGGCGTCGTCGTGCTGGGCGCGTCTGCCAGCGGGCGAGTCGTGCTCGTGGCCAATGTTGCCGACTCGCTGACAGATCGCATCGAGGCCGGGAAGATCATCCAAGCGATTGCCCCCGTCGTCGGCGGCAAGGGCGGTGGAAAACCGACGCAGGCCCGTGGCGGCGGCAAGGACGCCTCCAAGGTGGACGAGGCCTTGGCCAAGGTGGCCGGACTGGTGGCGGCGGGATGATTTTTACGGGATGGCTGCCTCTCTTTCATTGACGAGGCCAACGGCTTGGCTTGAAACTTGCCCAAGCGGACGGGAGGCCCCGACGTTTTTTTGATATTCGTGAAGAAAGGAGTTCAGTTCATCCGGGGATGCCTGATTGCGTGCGGTGTCTTCGCATCTCAAGGCCAGGTGGCCGCACAAACCATCAAGTCGGTCGCCATCGATTTCCAGATCCTGACCGAGATCAGGCCGGTGGCGCACCAGCCGGGCACTCTGCTTTACGAGAGCGACACCTTTTCCCTGCAAAACAAATACAACACGGTCACCATCCGCGGGCTTGGCCTGGATCTGCCGGAGAGCACGTCGGAGGTGACCTGGTCGGTTGAGTTCCTGAACCTAGGCGTCGGGCGTGCAGGCCTGTTGCTGTACGACCCCCCTACCATTGGCGCGAGCCACGACGACTTTTGGGAAAAGGTCAACGATGATTGGGAACTCAGGTCGACCGAGGACGGCTCCAACTTTGCCGCGCGGTTGGCTGGGGTGCCCATAGGCAAGGAGGACGATACAATAATTTACGAAAATGCTGAGACTTCGCTTGGCAAGGTTTACCTTTCCTCAAGGGAGGTCGCGGACACGGTGGTCTTGGACGGGGACAACAGCGAGTTGACGGCCATTCAGTTCGAGTACTACGCCGCCCTGTCCCCGTTCGGCGCCATACCCGAGGGCAAGGTTCGCATCTACCTTAACGACGGCGAGAGCAATGCAACGGCGGAGGTGCCGGTGGATCCCCGGGGCGAGATGGCACTGCAGCCCGGCGGCAAGGTGGTGTACGACAATCCGCGCGGAGCCAAGGGCGACATCCAATTTGCCAGCGGGGAGATCGGCGACGAGTTCACACTCGACGGCAGCCAGAGGATGATCAACCAGATTCAGTTCGAGTATTACGCTGCGTTGAATCCCTTCGAGTCCGGCCAGAAAGGCGTGCTGCGTTTTTACGCCAACAACGGCGTGGTGACGGGGGAGGGCGACCCGAAACAGCCGGGTGATCTGCTGTTCGAGAGCGACGCCTTTTCGCTTCGGGCCGGGTACAACATGGTCACGGTCAGTGACCTTCGCGTGCGGGTGCCCGGGGAGGTCACGTCGGTGACGTGGGCCTTTGAGTTCACCGGCCTGACCAACATCGGAAAGGTGGGGTTGCTCCGGCACGACGAACCGGCCAAGGGAGCCAGCGCCGGGACTTTTTGGCTCAACGCCGGGACGGAAATCGCCTCGGAATGGCAGTTGCAGAACCCCGCCGACGGGCGCGGGAACTTCTCGGCTCGCATCGCCGCGCAGACCCCGCCGCCCGTGAGTCTGGCCGTCGGCAGCGAGGTTTACGAGATGGGCACCCCGATCGAGGTCACGTTCAGCAATGGCCCCGGGAACCCCAAGGACTGGGTCGGCATCTACCGGCCGGACATGATCCCCGGCTCTGCCGCGGCGCCCGCCTGGGCCTACGTGAACGGCTCCAAGACAGCGGGACAGAGCCGCACCGATGGGACGCTGGTGTTCGATGACGCTTTGTCGCCCGGCAACTACGTGGCGCGGCTTTTCGAGAACGACGCCTACAAGCAACTGGCCAGCGCGGTCTTCTCCATCGCGGAGCCTCCTGGCGTCACCATCGGCAGCGAGGCGTACCTGCCGGGTCAGCCCATCACGATTCACTTTGCCAACGGCCCCGGCAACCCCAAGGACTGGATTGCGGTTTACCGGCCGGACATGATTCCCGCCAAGGTACCCAGCCTGTTGTGGGCGTTTGTCAACGGGACACAGACCGCCGGCGAGGGGCACGCGGCCGGTTCCGTCACGTTTGCTGCTGGTCTGCCGGCCGGTGCGTATGTCGCACGGTACCTCGAAAATGACGGCTACAACCAGTTAGCCGAGGTGTCGTTCAGCGTGACGGACAACGCAGCGCCGGTGATCACGCTGAAAGGGCAGAAGAGCCTCACGATCCAGGTCGGGGAGACTTACGAGGACGCCGGGGCGACGGCGCACGACAACGCGGACGGGGACATCAGCAGTTTGATCGGAGTCACCGGAATGATCATCACAGGCACACCGGGCGTTTACACGATCACGTTTAATGTGAAGGACAAGAGCGGCAACGCCGCCGCGACGGTGGCCCGGACGGTCACGGTGGTGGACGGGGTTCCGCCGGTGATCACGCTGAACGGGCCGCAGAGTGTCACGATCCGCGTCGGGGAAACCTACGAGGATGCCGGAGCGACGGCGCAAGACAGCGTGGATGGTGACATCACCCAGTCGATCCAGACCACGGGAGCCGTCGATCCCGTCAAACCGGGCGTTTACACACTCACATTCAATGTGAAGGACATGAGCGGCAACGCCGCCGAGACGGTGGTCCGGACGGTCACGGTGGTGGACGAAGTTGCACCGGTGATCACGTTGAAGGGAGAGCAGAGTGTCACGATCAAGGTTGGTGAAAACTATGAGGATGCCGGGGCGACGGCGCACGACGATGTGGATGGTGACATCACGCAGTCGATTGAGATCACCGGGATAATCATCACAGGCACTCCCAGCGTTTACACACTCACATTCAATGTGAAGGACAAGAGCGGGAATGCTGCCGCCTCTGTGGTGAGGACGGTCAGGGTCACGGTGGTGGACGAGGTTGCACCGGTGATCACGTTGAAGGGAGAGCAGAGTGTCACGATCAAGGTTGGTGAAAACTATGAGGATGCCGGGGCGACGGCGCACGACGACGTGGATGGTGACATCAGTAAGTCGATCGAAATCACCGGGATGATCATCACAGGCACACCGGGCGTTTACACGATCACGTTTAATGTGAAGGACAAGAGCGGCAACGCCGCCGTCCCCGTGGTGAGGACCATTCAGGTCGTCAAGCCCGGTCCGCCGGCGCTGGGCATTGCCCGCAATGCGGACGGCACCCTCACGATCACGTTCGAGGGCGAACTCCAAACCGCTCCCGGCGTGAATGCCCCGTGGCAGGCGGTCGCCTTGGAAAGCCCGGCGGTGCTGCCGGCCGAAAAGGCCGCCGCGTTTTTCCGCGCGAAGCGCTGAGCCCCGAGTGACCCCTGCGTTTTCCGGGCTAACACGATGAGTACCTTGCCGGGCAAGCCAAAGATCAATCCATGGGTTTGGGTGGCGGCATGGATGGGCGTCATTTTCTTTTTCTCGACCGACCTGTTTTCCGGCGCGCAAACCTCGCGCATCATCGGGCCGATCCTGAGATGGTTCGTGCCGGACATTTCCGATGATTCCATCGCCACCGTCCAGCTTGTCGCCCGCAAAATCGCGCACTTGGTCGAGTATGCAATTCTGTCGATCCTGGCCTGCCGTGCCTTGGCCAAGCGCGACAAGATGCGCCCGCTGCCGTTGGCTGCGCTTGGCCAAGCGGTGCTGATTGCGGTGGTGTACGCCGCACTCGACGAGTGGCACCAGTCGTGGACGGCCGAGCGCTTCGCTTCGCCGCTCGACGTGGCTATCGACTCCACCGGCGCGACCGTCGGCGCTGCGTTTTTCGCTTGGCGCACACGCCGCAAAAAAGGGACAACCAGCTCATGAAACGCCCGATGGTCTGGGCGGTGGTGCCGTACATTCTCGGCATCGCCGTGGCCAATGCCGGGTGGCTGCCGATTTGGCATCTTCTCGCCGCCTGCGTCGCCCTGTCGGCGTTGGCCGCCGTGTCGAAGACGTCGCGATCGCTCGTGTCGCTGCCCTTGCTCTTTGGCCTTGGCTTGGGCAACCAGTCGTACCACCTCAACCGACTCCCGGCGGACGACCTCCGAAACCAACTCGGCGACGGGCAGCAGATCGTCACCCTGACCGGCCGCTTGGCCACCACACCGGAGCATCGTGTCAGCGAGATCTACGGGAAGGACTATTGGCGCTCGATGGTGGAACTCGCCGTAAACGAGATCGAGACAGACACCGGCCGCTCGGCTGCAAGCGGCACGGTGCACGTCTCCGCGCCGTTCCGTCTGGCCAAGCGCTACTATGCCGGACGGCAGGTGAGCGTTTCCGGAGTCATCAAACGCCCGCCGGTCGCTGCGGCCGATGGTATGTTTTCCTATCGCGACTACCTCGCCCGGCACGGCATCCACTTTCAGCTTCGCACCAAGACGCCGAGGGATTGGAGGCTCTTAGACGAGGCCAAGCCGCCCGCGCCTCCGCTGTCCGTCCGCTTTCAGCGTTGGGCGCGGGACACTTTGGCCAAGCCGCTCGGTGGGGAGGATGATGTCGTCCGTCTGCTTTGGGCAATGACACTTGGCTGGCGCACGTCACTCAACGGCGAAGTGGCCAAGCCGTTCATGTACTCGGGCACGATGCACATTTTTGCTATCAGTGGACTTCATATCGCGATGATCGCCGCGATTCTCGTCCAGTTGATGCGAATAGCCCGGTTGCCCCGTGTCGCGTGCGGCTTGCTATTGATTCCGATGCTTTGGTTTTACGTGGCGGCGACCGGCTGGCAGGCATCCGCTGTGCGTTCGTCGGTCATGGTGACCATCGTGGCGATGGGCTGGATTCTCAAGCGCCCCGGCGACTTGGTCAACTCACTCGCCGCTGCTGCTGTGCTGATTCTGCTTTGGGAGCCGCAACAATTGTTCATGACGGGCTTTCAGCTTTCGTTTTGTGTCGTGTTTTCTATCGCGATGCTTGCCCTGCCGCTGCAGGAGCGGATTCAAAACCGGCTGC
>QOAX01000214.1 GCA_003972865.1 Verrucomicrobiota bacterium
CGTTGGATTGGTAGTCGCCAAACTTCGGCTCGGGGCAGGGGCGGACGAGGACGCTCGAGACGTCGGCGTCGGGCATGAGCGCGAGGACGGCTTGCTGCAGTTTTTCCTGTAAGACGAGATGGATCACGGTTGGAGTCGCTTGGCCAAGCGGGATGCAGGCTTGGCCGAAAGGAAAAGTGGTGCCGGCTCAGCCCTCCTGCGAGCTGCGGATGATCTGGTACATCTCCGCCGCGTCGCCGGCATCCTCGAGCGCCTTGCGGAATTCCTTCTTGTGCAGCACCTTCGCGATCTTGGCCAGCGTGTGGAGGTGTTTTTGGAACTGACCCTGTGGCACGAGGAAAAGCATCACGAGATTGACCGGCTGGTTGTCGAGCGCGTCGAAGTTGACGCCCGCCTTGCTGCGGCCGAACGCGCCGGTGACGTCGTCGATCAGGTCGGTCGAGGCATGCGGGATGCCGATGCCGAACCCGATGCCGGTGCTCATCGAGGTCTCGCGATTCTTGACGACGGAGACGATGGCCTCGCGGTGTTCGGACTTGATACGTCCCTTGTCGACCAGTAAATCGATCAGCTCCTCGATCGCTTCCCAGCGATCAGAGGCTTTCAGATCCGTGACAACCTGTTCCTTGGTGAGAAAATCAGCCAGCTCCATGATATGCGCCCAACACCGTAACCCGGCCCGGATTTGCTACCCTTTATTGGGGCGGCTTACAAGCGCGAACTTCATTGCCAAACCGATGGACAAACTCCAGACTGCCGCTGCCCAAATGAAGACCATAATCAGGCATTGCGCAGGGATGGCGGCGGGTATTGCCGTTTTGGCCGGTGTCGGCCTGGCCGAGGAAGCGGCCAAGCTGCCGTCGGTGGACGACATTCTCAAGCGGACCGTTGAGGCGCTCGGCGGCGAGAAGGCCATGCGCAAACTGAAGAACCGCGTGGCCCGGGGGAAGATCGAGTTGGCCGTATTCGGTGCGGAGCTCCCGGTCGTCATGCGGCAGGCGGCGCCCAACAAGGAAATGATGGAATTGACGATTGAGGGGTTGGGGACGATTCGCGACGTGTTCGCCGGCAGCAAGGGCTGGACGGAAACACCCGATGGCACGGTGACCGAAAAAAAGGAGCGCGAATTGGCCAACAAAAAAATCGACGCCGATTTTTACGCCTGCCTGAATTTCAAAAAAAACTATCCCACGATCAAGCTGCAGGGCGTGGAGCAGGTCGCCGGTAAAAAAGTCTTTGCCGTCAGGATGACGCCGAAGAAAGGGGACGCGGACACGTTTTATTTTGATGCCGCGACGGGATTGGTCGCCGGCGTTGCCTCCACCGCCGAGATGCAGGAGCAGGAGGTGAAAACCAGGGTGCTTTTTCGCGACTACAAGGCGGTGGACGGAGTGCAGATCCCGCACACTCTGGAACTGGAGGAACCGGCGTCCGCTGGGTTTACGATTCGGCTCGAGTCGGTGAAGCACAACGTCAAGCCCGACTCCAAGTGGTTCAGGAAAACCAAGTGAGCGAGCGGGAGAAGATTGTCTCGGGGATCGAGGCCGAGGGACTGGTGGCGATCGTGCGCGTGCCGCGGCCCGAGTTGATGCTGCCGTTGGCCAAGGCGCTTGTCGCGGGCGGTATCCGGGCGGTGGAGTTGACGATGAGCATCCCCAACGCGCTCGAGGCGGTCCGCACGATTGACCGCGAACTCGGCGACAAAATTTTGCTCGGCGTCGGCACGGTGATCGACGACGACACGTGCCGGGCGGCGATCGATGCTGGGGCGAAGTACGTCATCAGCCCGATCACCCGGCCGTCGCTTGTCGCGGCGGCGCACGCGCTGGACCGGCCGGTGATGCTGGGTGCCTATACGCCGACCGAGGCACAGGCCGCACACGAGGCCGGCTCGGATTTCATCAAGATTTTCCCGGCCGACACGCTTGGCCCAAGCTACATCAAGTCGCTGCTCGCGCCGCTGCCGCACCTGAAAATCATCCCCACCGGCGGGGTGAACCTCGACACGATGGAGGCGTTTCTCGCCGCCGGCTCGGCGGCCCTGGGAACCGGCTCTGCCGTGTTGAAAAAGGAGATCATCGCCGGGGAAAACTGGGGAGAACTTGCGCGCCTGGCCAAGCGGTTTGCCGATAAGATGACCGGGCTGAAAGCAAGGCTGGGACGGTGACGCGCCCGGCCAATTTGGCTTTACAACAGGGAAGGCATTTGATACACAACACGCGTGACTGAGACGCCCAACATCGGATTCATTGGCGCTGGCAGAATGGCGGCGGCCCTGGCCAGGGGTTTCGTCAACGCAGGCTTGGTTTCGCCGGAGAACCTCATCGCCAGTGATCCGGTTCCGGCCGGGCGCGAGGCATTCGGCCAGTCGGTCGGTTGCAAGATGACTGATTCGAACGCCGACGTGCTGGCCAAGGCCAAGGTCATTTTTTTGGCGTTCAAGCCGCATCAACTCGACGAGGCGACGGAAGCCGTGCGCGACCAGTTTGATGAAAGTCATCTCGTGATTTCGATCCTGGCCGGCGTGCGCCTGGCCAAGCTCAACGAGGCGTGCGGCGGACGCACGCGGGTGGTGCGCGTGATGCCCAACACGCCGGCACTGGTCGGCGAGGGCGCCTGCGGCTACGCGCTTGGCCAAGCGGCAACGGCTGACGACGGCGAGTTGGTGAAGCGGCTGCTGTCCGGTGTCGGCGTGGCCTATGAGGTGAAGGAGAGCCTGATCGACGCGGTGACCGGTCTGAGCGGCAGCGGGCCGGCGTACGGCTACACAATCATTGAGGCGTTGAGCGACGGGGGCGTGGCGGCGGGCCTGTCGCGCGACATCGCCACCCGGCTGGCCGCGCAGACGATGCTCGGCGCAGCGAAGATGGTGCTCGAGACCGGCAAGCATCCCGGCGAACTCAAGGACATGGTTTGCAGCCCAGGTGGCACGACCATCGAGGGCGTGCACGAACTCGAGGAAGGCGGCGTGCGCAGCGCACTCATCAATGCCGTTCGTGCAGCCACGGAACGGGCTGTAGAACTGGGGCAGGAATGACTTCCTGATGGCTTATCCACCTCCAACAGAGAAACAGGCGAAGATCCTTTGGGCCTCGGTGACCGCACTGGCTGTTGGGGTGCTGGTCGCCCTGATGGCTATTATGGTGCTGGGAATGGTCCGGGTGGCCAGCGTGCTTTCCTCGGTTTTGCTGCCCTTGGCCATCGCCGGCGTGATTGCCTATTTGCTCGATCCGGTGGTCGATTGGTTTCAGAAAAAACGCGGTTTCAAACGCCAGAACTCGATTATTTTGGTGTTCATCATTGCGTTGCTGTTGGTGGGGGGATTGGTGGCGTCGGTGGTGCCGCCACTCATCGACCAAACGACCAAGCTCACGACCGAATTCCCGAGGATTGTCAAAAACTTTCAAGACAAGGTTGGTTCCGGGGTGACCCCAAGCGGGCCGGGCGGTTCCCAGACGACCTCGACCAACGCGCCGGCCAAGCCGGACTGGTTCGAGACGTTGCGGGAGAGGGTGAAAAAGATCGGCTTTATCAACGAGGAGGCGATCGAGAAGGTGTCCGAGTTCATGATCAACGCGGTGTCGACGATTTCCGCCTGGCTGTTGGATCAATTGAAAAAGGTCACGTCACTGTTTGGTTTCCTCGCCGGTTTGGCGTTGGTGCCGGTGTATGTGTTTTATTTTCTGCTCGAGAAGCGGGGCATCAAGCGGAACTGGACCGATTACCTTCCGGTTCGGGAGTCAAAGATCAAGGAGGAGATCGTGTTCGTGCTGCACTCGATCAACGACTGCCTGATCGTCTTTTTCCGGAGCCAGGTGCTGGTGGCCATGTGCGTGGGCGCGCTGCTCACCGCTGGGTTTTTGGCGATCGGCCTGAAGTACGCTGTTCTGCTGGGTGTCATCGCCGGTCTGCTGAGCATCATCCCGTATCTCGGCGTGGCGTTGAGCATCATCCCGGTGTTCGTGTTGGCGATGATTCAGTTCGTGCCGGATGACGGCTGGCTCAAGCCGGTTCTCGTCTTGGTTTGGTTTGCCGCCGTGCAGGCGATGGAGGGGCTGTTCATCTCGCCGAAAATTATCGGCGACAGGGTGGGACTGCATCCGCTGACGATCATCGTCGCCGTGATGGTGGGCACCACGCTGTTGGGAGGGATCATTGGCGGCGTGCTGGCCATTCCGTTGACCGCCGCGCTGCGCACCGTGATGTTCCGTTACGTCTGGAAGGATCGCGTGCATGCCAGTGACGCACCCGCTGCATCGTGAGCGACGAAACACAACAGCCGGAGCCAAGCCCGCCCTCCAACGGGGAGCGGTTGCACATTTATTTTCTTCCCAACCTGATGACGGCGGGCAACCTGTTGTGCGGGTTTCTCGCGCTGACGTTCATCGTGCAGGTGGTTCCGGACTCGACCGGCTCGGAGGGACCGGTTTTCAGTGAGGCAGACATCGATAAAATCAAGAACGCCCTCTGGCTGATTCTGGGGGCGTTTGTGTTCGACGGACTGGATGGGCGGATCGCGCGATTGATCGGCAAGGAGAGTCCATTCGGGCTCCAGTTCGACTCGCTGGCGGATATCATTTCGTTTGGAGCGGCGCCGGCGTTCCTGATGCAGAGGGTGATCCTGCACGACTTTAACGTCGAGATCGAACGGCTTGGCCTGGTGGTGGCATCGGTATATCTGCTTTGTGGCGCACTGCGGCTGGCTCGCTACAATTGCCTCTCGGCGATGCCCAACTCCGGGAACAGCAGGGAGTTTCTCGGTTTCCCCATCCCGGCCTCGGCGGCGATGGTGGCGTCGTTGACGATGTTCCTTATCTGGCTCGAGGAAAAAAACCTGCCCACCAGTTCGTGGCGCTGGGTGCTGCTGGCGTTGCTGGTGTTCCTCTCGGTGATGATGGTCAGCGAGGTCAAGTACCCGTCGTTCAAAAAACTGGATTTCCGGTCGCGTCGGCCGTTCATCAAGTTTGTCGCCGCCGTGGTGGTGGTGGCCTGTTTTGTGTTCTTGTGGACATACCTCGTGCCGATCGTGCTGCCGCTGATCTTCACGGCGTATCTGGTTTATGGGTTTGTGCGGCCCCGCTTGTCACGAAAACTGAGAAGGGAAATTGAGGAAGACTTTGACGATGAATAGACCGGGGCTGCCTGCAAATGACCCCGACTGACTATGCGGTGGCTGCCGGTGCTGGGGCGTTTACCGGTTTCGTGTGCGCGGTGCCGGTGGGCCCCATCAATGTCGCCATCATGGAGGAAGGCATCCACAGCGGCCGGAGACGGGCGCTGATCATCGCGGCCGGCGCGCTGCTGATGGAGATGATTTATTGCGTCATCGCCTTTGGCGGATTCGCCAACCTGTTCGAGGATGCCACGCTTCGGGCGACGGTGGAGCTGATCAGTTTCCTTGCGGTGACCGTCTTTGGGATCCGTTATCTGATGACCGACACCGTGAGCGTCCAGGGAAAACGCGCGCGCCTAATTGAGCAGCGGCTGCATCCCCACACCATGTTTTGGACCGGCTTTGTCCGGGTGCTGGTCAATCCCAACGTACTCCTGTTCTGGATCATGATTTCCGCGGTGCTGCTGGCCAACGGGACATTGCAGCCAGCGTGGCAAAGCCGGATGTCGTGCGCCGCAGGTGCTAGCCTGGGTATCGGCGCCTGGTTCCTGTTGTTGGTGATCGGCAGTGCCCGGGTGCGGAACCGGTTTTCGGACAGGACACTTGTGCGGTTTTCCCATGTTTCCGGGCTTCTCCTGCTGCTGCTGTCGGTGGTTATTGCGGTGCGTTTGATTGTCACAGTTGCTCAACAAGGCAACTGAGAGTCAAAACCAGGCGCTTGGCCAAGTGGGGCAGCGCGCTTGGGCAAAAAAAGACCGGCGATTCTCCGCCGGTCTTTGGTTTAAAGGGAACGAAGCCGCGTTTAGCTCAGGGCCTTCTTGGTGGTCTTGATGACAACCGCCGCGATCTTGTACGGGTCACCATTGGACGACGGGCGGCGATCCTCGAGACGGCCCTTCCAGTCGTTCTGGATGGTGGCTACGGGGATGCGAATGGATGCACCACGATCAAAGGCCCCGTAGTTGAACTTGTCGATGGCCTGCGTCTCGTGCAGGCCGGTGAGGCGCTGGTCGTTGTCCGCGCCGTACACGTCGATGTGCTCGGGGATGTTTTTGCCAAACTCCTCGCAGATTTTGGTCATAAGTTCCTCTCCACCTTGGTCGCGCATGGCTCCGTTGGAGAAGTTGACGTGCATGCCGGAACCGTTCCAATCGCCCGTCATCGGTTTCGGGTGCCAATTCACGGCGACGCCGTAACGCTCCCCAACACGCTCGAGAAGATACCGGGCGACCCAGACCTCATCGCCGGCGCGGCCAGCGCCCTTGGCGAAGATCTGAAACTCCCACTGACCCATCATCACCTCGGCATTGATGCCCTCGATATTGATGCCGGCATCTATGCAGATTTGCAGGTGCTCATCCACAATGTCGCGGCCAATTGTGTTGGCGGCACCCACGGAGGTGTAATATGGCCCCTGCGGTCCCGGGAAGCCGTTCTTTGGAAAACCAAGCGGCAGGTTTGTGTCGAGATCCCACAGCACGTATTCCTGCTCGAAGCCGAACCAGAAATCGTCATCATCATCGTCGATGGTGGCGCGGCCGCTGGACTCGTGCGGTGTCCCGTCGGCATTGAGGACCTCGCTCATGACCAGCCAGTTGTCCGTACCCACCTTGTCGGGGTCCGGGAACAGGGCCACCGGTTTGAGGAGACAATCGGAGGCGTTGCCTTCAGCTTGTTCCGTCGAGGAGCCATCAAACGCCCACTCAGGACAATCTTTCAGGGTTCCACCAAAATCGGTCTCGACCTTGGTCTTGCTTCGCAGGCTTTGGGTCGGCTTGTAGCCGTCCAGCCAGATGTATTCGAGTTTTGCTTTGCTCATGATAATACTGATAAAAAATGCGCCAAGCCGCTTGGTACCGTGCCAAGCGACAAAACAAGGGCCTGTTCAAGGCCCCTCCCATTAGGGGTGCTTATGACATGGGTTATCAAGTCTTTTTTGAATAAAACTCAATGACCAAGCTTCTTTTACCCAGTCGCGGCGACGCGGCTACACGTCATCTTGTCGATGTTCATCGGCCGGCTCGAACCGCTCGCTGCCCAGTGAGGCAAACGAGGGCATGTTCCATGCCAAATGCGCCGACTCGCCTGCCAACCCACCAAGCCGAGCCGGGATGGAAACGCTAACGCATTAAGGTTCTGGGACGAAACGGAGCGATCGACCGTCTCGAACGGCCCACCGCTTGGCCAAGCGTGAACTGGCGGGTGGCTGTCCAATCTTTTCACTTCTGTGCAAAAAGAAACAGGGTGTCCAGAAGCCAAGCGCTTGGCCAGGTCCGATTCGGCTTGATTGATTTGGCAACGGCGCGGACAACCGTGCGCGCCGTTGCCGCTTGGCAGCGCGCAAAGCCATGAAGCAACAAACCATCGTCACACTGGATCTCGAGGGGGTGCTGGTTCCGGAGATTTGGATTGCCTTCGCCAAGAAGACCGGGATCGAGCAGCTCAAGCTGACCACTCGCGATATCCCGGACTACGACGAATTGATGGCCGGCCGCTTGGTTATCCTCGACGAGAACGGCCTCAAGCTGGCAGACATTCAGGAGGTGATTGGCACGCTCGCTCCGCTGGATGGCGCCCGGGCGTTTCTCGACGAGCTGCGCTCGATCACGCAGGTGGTCATTCTGTCGGACACGTTTGAGGAGTTCGCCGCACCGCTGATGCGGCAACTGGCTTGGCCGGCCCTGTTGTGCCATCGGCTCGAGATCGACGGGGAAGGGCGCGTGGCCAACTACCGACTGCGGCAGCGGGACCAAAAACGCAGGGCCGTGGCGGCGTTTCGTGGGCTGAATTACAAAGTGATTGCTGTCGGCGACTCGTATAATGACACGACGATGCTCGGCGAGGCCGATACCGGCTTTCTGTTCCGGCCCCCGGACAGCGTGAGGGCGGAGTTTCCACAGTTCGAACCGACCGGGGAGTACAGTGGGTTGATGGCCCTTATCCGGTGCGAACTGGAGGCGTGAGCTTGGCCAAGTTTATGCTCAGAACGATCACGGTGGAGAAGCAGGTGAAATTTTCTTCATTAGAATGGATAATCGGTTGACACGCCTAAAAAGATTGTTACTTTCCCCTACGCCGCTCCCGTTCCTTTGGGGCGATTGGGGCGGTGTCATTTCACATTCTCGATGAGCGAGACGACTGTTTTGGAGGCCAACACTGGGAGCAATTCCCAGGCCTCCGATATTTCTGAGGCGACCATACGCATCGCTGGCAACTCCCAGGACGGCATCCAGTCCATCGGCGGGTTCCTGGCGCGCTTGGCCGGGCGGAGCGAGCGGGAGGTCATGACCATGATGACGATCCCCTCGACCATCTCCGGCGGCCCGTCCATTTTTCAGGTTCGCCTCGGCTCCGGTGAGGTGCTCAGCCCCGGCGACGAGGCCGATGTGCTGCTGGCGTTCTACCAGCACTCCTACGAGGATCACGTCAGCAACCTGCGCAAAGGTGGCATCCTCGTTTACGACAGCGACCACGTGGAGCCTCGTGAGGATTGGCTGACCGACTACCGGCACATCGGCATCGCCATCTCCAGCCTGACCGTCGAGGCGATCGGCGGCACCGGGCGCGACAAGGGCAAAAACATTTTCGCGCTTGGCCTGCTCGGCCGCATGTTCAGCCTCGACGCGACGAAACTCGGGCGGCTGATCAACGAGCGGTTTGATGGCAAGGGCGAGAGCGTCGTGAAGACGGCGATGGACGCTTTTGAAGCCGGTTATCGTTATCAGTCCGATGACATCAGCGATCTGTATCGCCTGGCTCGGGGCGGGGCGGATCGCGCCAACCAGGTGGTGATGACCGGCAATGAGGCGCTTGGCTACGGGTTGATCGCTGCCGGGGTTCGTTTCGGTGCCGGTTACCCGATCACGCCGTGGTCGGACATCATGGAGTTGCTTCGGCGCGAGTTGCCCAAGTACGGCGGCACATTCATCCAATGCGAGGACGAGATTGCCTCCGTCTCGATGGCGATCGGTGCCGGCTACGGCGGGCAGGTGGCGGTCACCGGCTCGAGCGGGCCCGGTATTTCCCTCAAGACCGAGGCCATCGGCTGGGCGGTCATGGCGGAGATGCCGCTGGTGGTCATTGACGTTCAGCGGGGCGGCCCCTCCACCGGGTTGCCGACCAATGTCGAGCAGTCCGATCTTAACATCGCCTGTTACGGCGGCCACGGCGACTCGCCCCGTGTCGTACTGGCCACCTCCGACGTGGAGGATTGTTTTTATACCGCCATCGAGGCGGTGAATATTGCCCGCAAGTACAACGTCCCCGTGTTTTTACTCAGCGATCAGGCCATCGCCACGCGCATCGAGGCGTTCAACGAGCCGAATCTGCAAACAATTTGCCAGGACATCAGCCCGGATCTCGGGACCGTGCCGTCGCACAAGCCGTATGACTTGTCATCCGAAACGGGAGTCTCGCGGCACATGCCACCGGGCACACGGATCGAGGATGGCCGCTACCCGGTGGTGACCGGGCTTGAACACGACGAGATGGGACAGCCCAGCGCTTCGGCGGAGCACCACATCGCGATGACGAAAAAGCGCCGCAACAAGCTCAAGACCCTCGCGGATGAACTGCCCAAACCGGAGGTTTACGGGCCGGACTCCGGGGAGGTGCTGCTGGTGGGCTGGGGCTCGACCAAGGGGCCGCTCCGCGAGGCGGTGGGCAAGTCCGGCAACAACGGTCTCGCTTTGTCCGCGTTGCACATCAAGCACATCAACCCGTTTCCGAACGGCTTGGAGGCCATTTTTTCGCGGTTCAAGGCGATCTATGTCGTCGAGATGAACGACGGCGGCGTTTACGGCTACGGCCAGTTGGCCGGCCTGCTCCGCTCCCGGTTTGCCGATGCGCGGATTGAGGGCATCAACAAAACCGACGCCCTCCGGTGGAAGGTTTGGGAAATCATCGAGCGCGTCGAGGCGCGCCAGGCCGAAATAAAGGCCACAGCCTGATTGAAGTTTAACCATGAGTGACAGCGCGACATTGGAACAGCCCCCGCAGGACGCCGGGGAACGTCAGCCGGTGACCAAGAAGGAGATCACCTCCAATCAACCGACCTGGTGCCCCGGCTGCGGTGATTTCTCGGTGCTCTCCATCTACTACAAGCTGATCCAAAAGCGGAACATTCACCACGAGAGGGTGGCCACCGTGGCTGGCATCGGCTGCTCGAGCCGCTTCCCGTACTTCGTGCAGGCGCACGGGGCGCACTACATTCACGGTCGCGCGTTGTCGTTCGCCAGCGGCCTGTCGATCTCGCGGCCCGACCTGCATGTGTTCACCTTCGGCGGCGACGGCGATGCCTTCTCCATCGGCGGCAACCATTTCATCCACACCGCCCGCAAGAACATCAAGATGACCTATTTGGTCATGGACAATTTCGTTTACGGGCTGACCAAGAAACAAACCTCGCCGACCTCACCGCTGGGTTTCAAGAGCAAGACCGACAACTGGGGCGCGCTCGACCGCCCGATCAACCCGATGAAGTTGGCCATTTCGGCCGGGACGACGTTTGTGGCCCGCACGACTCATACCAATCCCAAGCACATGCTCGAGATGATGAACGCCGCGATGGATCACGACGGCTTCAGTTTCATCGAGTGCCTGAGCGAGTGCACCGAGTTTTTCCCGGGCGCGTTCGATGCCTCCAACCCCCGCAAGGGGGGCGAGTTCAGCCTCGTGCCGGAGGATCACGATCCCACCGACGAGGCGGCGGCATACGCCCTGGCCAGCGAGGATTTCCCGGGCCGTTTCGGCATCTTCTACAGCGTGCAGCGGCCGACCAAGAACGCCCTTGAGGCCGGTGTCATTGATGCCGCCCAGGGCAAGTTCAAGGGCAAGCAGGCCCCGGACGTTCTTCAGGCCACCTTCAACAAGATGAAGTAGCCCCCTTGGCCAAGTGCCTGGCCAAGAGACGGCGTGTCATTCACCGCTCTCCATTTCCCAACCGGCGTTAAGGAGCGCCTTGTGGCCGCCGATGAGCGAGTGGACATTCGTATAGCCCATTCGCTGGGCCACCTCCGCCGTGAGCACCGAGCGAAAGCCCCCGCCGCAGTACATGATCAGTTCCGCAGCCTTGTCCTGCACCGCCGACTCGATGTCACGCTCGAGGATTCCTTTGCCCAAGTGAACGGCGCCCGCCGCGTGGCCGGTCATCCATTCCTTGTCCTCACGTACGTCCATTAGGATGGCGTCCGGGTTGTTGGCCAGGCGTTCGCGGGCCTGATTCAGGTCGACCTCGTTGACTCGCGTCCGCGCTTCATCGACTACAGCCAGAAAACCGAATGAATGTTGCATGGGCAGCAGAATGTGCCTGCGCTCGGCCAGGGTCAACCACAGGCCAAGCGCTTGGCCAAGCTTGCCCTCGCCCGCGACTTGCCCCGATATTGGCGGTCCGAGGATGGAGATCGAACTCATCACCACCGGCACCGAGCTGTTGCTTGGCCGCGTGCTCAACACCCATCAGCAGTGGCTTGGCCAACGCCTCGCCGACGCCGGCTACACCCTCTCCCGGCAGGTCACCGTGCCGGACAACGACCCGGCGGTCTGTGAGGCGGTGCAAACCGCGCTTGGCTGCGCCGAGCTCGTAATCACCACGGGCGGCCTCGGCCCGACCTCCGACGACATCACGCGCGGGTTGATCGCCGACCTCCTGGCCAGGCCGCTTGGCCGCGACGAGTCGGTCGCCTCGCACATCGAGAGCTTCTTCGAGCGGCGCAACCGCCCCATGCCGGAGTCGGTGCTGGTGCAGGCATACGTGCCGGAAGGCGCGGTGGTGTTCCCGAACGAACACGGCACCGCCCCCGGCCTGGCCATTGAGGTGTCGCCAAACCCATTCCGAGCCGGCGGCGGACCGGCCTGGTTAATCATGCTGCCCGGCCCGCCTCGCGAACTGCGCCCGATGGTCGATGACCAGGCGATGCCGTTTATCAGGAAACATCTGCCGCTGGAGCAGCCATTTCACTGCAGTATCCTGCGCAGCCTTGGCATCGGCGAGTCGATGGTGGAGGACATGCTGCTCGGGCCGCTCAGGCCGCTGATGGATCGCGGGCTCGACCTGGGTTTTTGCGCACGCATCGGGCAGGTGGACATCCGGCTCAGTGGGAGTGGCCCGGGCATGCCGGCCATCATCGCCGAGGCGGAGTCAACGATTCGCGGGGCGATCGACAAACAAATCTACGGTACCGACGATGAGACAATCGAGCAGGTGGTGGTCGGGCAGTTGATCGCCACCGGAGAAACCCTGGCCGTCGCTGAGTCGTGCACCGGCGGTTTTCTCGGGCACCACATCACCAACGTGCCCGGCGCGTCGGCGATCTTCGCCGGCGGCGTGCTGGCGTACAGCAACGCAATGAAGCAAAAACTGCTGGGCGTGAAAAAGTCGACTCTCGCGGAACACGGCTCGGTGAGCAAACCGGTGGCCATCGAGATGGCCGAGGGTGCCTTGACGGTGAGCGGGGCCGATCACGCCCTCTCCGTCACCGGCATCGCCGGGCCGGGGGGCGGCACACCGGACAAGCCGGTCGGCACCGTCTGGCTGGGCATGGCATCGAGAGGCGGCCGGCCTTTGGCGATCCGCCAATTCCACCCCTACGACCGCGAGACCTTCAAGCACGCCACGGTGCACCAGGCATTGGAACTGCTGCGACGCCGGTTGAAGAAGATCGGTTAAAAAAACAGCAGACTCTCAGCTGTTTTTGGCTGTGGGCCTGCTGAAAAATGGGCCGGGTCGGCCTTAGTCAGCGCCGTTGTCGCCGATGGCTTCCACCGGGCAGCCATCCATGGCTTCCTTGCACTGTTCCTCCTCCTCCTCGTTCTCCGGTTGTTTTTTGACGAAGGAGTAGCCCCCGTCGTCATTCCGGGTGAAGCAGGATGGTGCTGTCTCGCGGCAGAGATCACAGTCGATGCACTGTTCATCCACAAAATACTTGCCGGTGACGTTGTCCTCGTATTTGTCTTGGATTTCAGCCATGTCGAAATGAGCTCCGCGCCGGCTGTCTACACGGTATGTCGCCGGGATTCAAGCGATCTTTGCCAACTGCGACGACAAATTACTGCGCCGGCGTCATGCTGCGCAACCTGGCCGTGACTGCCGCGAATGAATCGATCGCCCGGTCGATCTCCGCCTCCGTGGTGTCGCGGCCGATCCCCCAAAGCGTGGTGCCCTTGGCCAAGTCGGCGTCGCGGCCGATGGCGCGAAGGGCAGGGGGCAGTCGCATCGACCGGGTCGTGCACGCAGCCCCGGAGGCGATGGCGACGCCGCGCATGTCGAGCATCAGCGCCTGGCCTTCCCCCTCGACGCCCCCGGTGCTGAGGCTGAGCTGATGCGGCAGCCGCTCGTCGCCCGGCTCGGGGCCGTTCAAGTGCACACCCTCAACGGCTTGGCGAATGCCCTCGAGCAACCGGACTTGCAGCTTGGCCGCATGTGCCGCCCGTTGGCCTAGCGCGGCCTTGGCGTGTTCAGCGGCGACGCCGCCTCCGGTGATCGCGGCCACGTTTTCCGTGCCGGCCCGAAACTCATTTTCCTGCATGCCGCCGTGGAGGAGTTTTTCCACGCGTGCACGCCGGTTTTTGTACAGCACGCCGACCCCTTTCGGGCCGTAAAAGCGGTGCGGCGCCAGGGCCAGCAGATCGGCGCCAAGTTGCTGGACATCAATCGGCAGCCACCCGCCGTTTGCGGTGGCATCGACGAACAACGGGATGCCGCGCGTGCCGGTGAGTTCGGCCACCTCGGCGACCGGTTGCACGGTGCCGAGGTCGTGGTTCGCGTGGTGCAAACAGACGAGAACTGTCTCGTCGGTCATCGCCTGGCCAAGCGCGTCGGGATCGACCCGGCCTTGGCCATCGACGCCGACTTGCGTGCTGCTGAAGCCCTGGCTTTCGAGCCAAGCAATCGAGCCGAGCACAGCCGGATGCTCGATCCCGGTGGTGACGATGTGGCTGCCGAAACGGCGGTTGGCCAGGGCGGCACCCTTCACCGCGTGATTGATCGCCTCGGTGCCGCTGGAGGTGAAAATGATCTCCTCCGGCTCGTTGGCATTCACCAGCTTGGCCAAGCGCTCCCGCGCTTCGTCGATGGCATCGCGTGCCTCGAGGCCAAGCTTGTGCAGCGCCGCCGGTGCGCCGAACTGCGCGAGCAGCCAAGGCTGCATGGCATCGACCACCTCCGGCAGCGGCGGCGTGGTCGTGAGGTGGTCGAGATAAATCATCGTGGCCCGGCTTTCACTTGGCCGATGGTCGCGGTTATTTCGTGCGGGTTTTGTAAGTGCGACTGTGGCCCTTGTCGGGGATGCTGATGGTGTATTTTTGGCCGTTGGGCGCGACGGACATGTGGATGTGGTGTGCGTCGCAGTCGCGCGTTAGGTTGGCGATGAATTCGTCCGTCGCATTGTTCTCGATGTCAGCACGCAGGTTTTTGTGGAGCTGATACATCGCCCTGACCTTGGCGCTTTTGACGGCGGCAAAGGAGGAGGCGCCGCAGCCCTTGGTCACGCCGTTGTTCATCACCGAGACGGTCGGCTCGAGGCTTTGGATGAAGATCGGGTTGTTGCTGAAGTCGAGCCCGTGATGGTTCACCTGGTAAACGTCCACGGTGCCGACGCGGTTGTGCGGCGTGACGAGGCGCGCCTCGGTGTTTTGCGTGAGGTCGCCACCGTCCCAAAAACGGAAGCCGCCCAACTCAACGATCACGGCGACGCTGTTGGCATTGTCGGTGGTGTCCTCGGCAACCCACTTGACCTTGTCGGTGAGGGGATTGCGCTGGGTTTCCTTGGGCACTGGTACGAATTTTTGCATCGCGGCGACGCAGCGCACCCGTAGCTTGGCCGTGCCGTCCGCCTGCCTGAGGGGCAACTCGGTACCGGGCTGGATGACGTGGCGCTTGCCGACTTTCATGTTTCGGTACGGCTTGATGCGAAGCAAAAAGTTGGAGTTGGCCCTGCCGTCGGGGTCGCGCTCCGGGATGCCGTTGTCCCAAACATTCTTGATTGGCATTTTCTCCGACAACTCTGCGGCACCGCCGAAGTGGTCGATGTGAAAATGCGTGACGATGAGGTGGTCGATCTGCTTCACGCCGGCAACCTGGGTGGCGGCTTCGTGCAGTCGCCCGGGATCGCGGCCGCCCGGCATCCCGGTGTCGATGAGGATCGACTCGCCGGCGGGCGTGACGATCAGCGTGCCGCCGCCACCCTCGACGTCCACCCAGTAAACATCGAGTGTCTTGGAGTCTTTGGCGACTGCCGGGCCGGCAAAGGCCAACGCCAACACCGCCGAAATTGTTTTGATGAATTGTATGAGTTTCATTGGAAACATTGTCGTGGCCGGATGGTGACGGAAGGGCAGGGTGGAGGCAAACCCGTTGTTGCGCTTGGCCGGGCGCGGTCGAATAAAAGTTGCCCCGCCCACGATTTCTCGCAGACGGGGCTGTTGAGCAATGAGCCAGCCGCGGCTGGCAGTCGTTAGACTAGTGCAGGTTTGCCAAAATCGGGTCATTGATAAAATCAATGGATGGATTGACTGAGTCGATAGTCAGGTGGGGTGTGAAAAACAAAAACGGCGCGCGAGGCGCCGTCCTGTAGAATGAAACTGGCCAAGCGCCTGGCTTAGGCAAGCTGAAGGACGAGCCCCTGGTGGGCGTTGTGCCAGTCACGGATCGCCTGGCGCAACTCCAGCACGGACTGCTCCAAGCGCTGCTGCAGTTCGCTCAATTGCTCCTTGGTGGTGTCGATCTGTTGGCGAAGTGCGTGGGCGTATTCCTTCTTGGATTTTTCCCAGATCTCGTGCGCTGCGGCGAGTTCCTCCTGAGCCTCGGCAAAGAGGCGCTGGGCTTTTTCGCAGATGGTCTCCCTGTGCCCGAAAAGCTGCTCGTCGAGCCGCCGCTGTTTCTCCCTGATTTCAGTCAAGGCGATGGTCTCGTTCGGGACACGGCGAAGATTCGAGACGAGCCCAAGTTTCTCCAGCACGCCGATGCTCCACTTTGTGGGGTCGAACTGCCACGGCTTCACGCCGTTGCGGTAGTCGTGCTGAAACTCGTGGTGAAAGTTGTGGTAGCCCTCGCCGAAGGTGAATAGCGACATGAACCAACTGTCCTTCGCGGAGCAACGGTTCGAGTACG
>QOAX01000063.1 GCA_003972865.1 Verrucomicrobiota bacterium
AACACCAACCTGCTGGCCAATGCCCCTGGCATGCAGTGGGAGGCGCGGCTCAGCGCCGGTCGCTCGGCGTTCTTTCGGCAGGAGCACGCCGCCGCCGAACTGCTGCTGGCATCGGTCGTCAACGCCACCAACGCACCAGACGCCGAGTTGGCGCGGGCTGAGTTTTACCTGGGCGACGTGGCCGCCGACCAGACCCGGCGCACGCCCACGAACATGCTCGATGCGTTGCCGCACTATCAGCACGTGGCCTACGAGATGATCGCCAGCCCGCTGCATTCCCTGGCGTGGGGCCGTGTGGGCGATTGTCATCTGCAGTTGGGCAACCTTGACCTGGCAGCGGAGGCGTACCGGACAGTGACCGAACTGCCATCCGCCGACATAACCACCCGCAGCCAGGCGGGCCTTGGGCTGGCGCACGTGCTCGACGAGCAAGCCAAGACCGCCGGCGAAACGGAGGAGCGGGAAGAACTCCTGAAACGTTCGCTCGAGCAGTGCATGGAGATCGTCTTCGGCGGCAACCTCCGCTCGGCCAACGAGAAGATGGATCCGTTTTGGGTGAAGGAAGCCGGACTGATGGCCGGTCGCCTGGCCGGGCGGCTTGGGCGTGCGGAGCAGGAGCGGAAAATTTACTCGCGCCTGGCCGAGGAGCTGCCCAACATGCCACTTTGGCAGGCTAGGCTCGACGCCTTGCAGGCCAAGCCGATAGCGCCCAGGAAACCGTGATGCTTGGCCTGAAGGATTTGGCCGCCATCGCCGCGGAGCACACCGCCGACCTTGATGCCGAGGTGCGTCCATTTGACATTGCCGGGCAAGTGGCTTTCCCCTCCACGCAACCGGCAATCATGGGGGTGATCAATCTCTCCGCCGACTCGTGGTATCGCCAGAGCATCTGCACCAGCGTCGAGGCGGCAGTCGAGCGCGGGAGTAAATTGCAGGCACAAGGGGCGGCCATCATCGACATCGGCGCGGAATCAACGCTTAGCCAAGCGCAGCGGGTCAGCGCCGACGAGCAGAGACAAAGGCTCCTGCCGGTGATCGAACAACTAGCCTCACGGGCGGTCATCGTCTCCGCCGAAACCTACAATGCCGGGGTGGCCAGGGCCTGTCTCGAGGCGGGTGCCAAGGTTCTGAACCTCACCGGCACGGCGGACAGCGAAGCGATCTACCGCCTGGCTGTTGAGCACGATGCGGCAGTGATCGTCTGCTACGTCGCCGGCGACAACGTCCGCGAAGTCGGCGACATCCCGCTCGACGACGATCCCATCCCGCGCATGGCTGAGTACTTTTCGCGCGAGATCGAGACGGCCGGGCGTTGCGGCTTGGCCAAGGGCTTCGTCGATCCGGGGCTGGGTTTTTATTACGAGAATTTGCAGGACAGTTCGATGCGGATTCGGCACCAGATGAAAACATTCCTGAACGCCTTCCGCCTGCGCAGACTGGGTTGGCCGGTGTGTAATGCCCTGCCGCATGCGGTCGAGTGTTTCGGGGACGAGGTGCGGAGCGCCGAGCCGTTTTTCTCCGTGATCGCTGCGTTGGGCGGGACGGACCTGTTCCGAACGCATGAAGTCCCCCGCGTCCACGCGATGCTCCGGACACTGGGGGTTTACTGAGCCTGTTCCGGTGTGCCGCTCGGGAAGGTGTGGGTCAGCGGCGTGGCCAGCTTGACACCATGCTCACCCTGAAGCTCGAACGCCGCCAACTTCACTGCATTGCGGGCGTTGACGATCTCGTGCTCGGCCTTGAGGTTGTAAAGCAGCCGCCATGTCACGGCGTGGTCGCCATTGTCGATCAGCTTGATGACGCCCTCCCGCTCGGGGTTGATGGTGGCGGTAATCTTGCAGGCTCTTTTCCAGACATCGAGCAAATAGGCGTGTGCTGTTTCCGAGTTCGTCTCGTAACCGATGTTGAACTCGACGTAGTCATAAATTCCCTTTCTTGATTCGGTGGAGAGTATTTCAACCTGTTTGATCAGCAGCAGGGAATTGGGAATGGTAATGTTGTGGTTGCGGATGACGTCGCGCAACAGGGTCAGCGTGGTGCGGGTCTCGAGCACGATTGCGAGGATGTTTTCATCGGGGATGCGAATGACATTCCCCCGTTCGACATTGCCGTTGCTGATTACGATGATGCCGCTGATGAAATCCTTCAGCCAATAATCTTTTGTGGTAAAAATCAGGACAGCCAGCGCCCCGAGGAAACTGGTGGTCTGGAGCAACCACTGGAGCTGCCACAGGCTGAGAAAAATCAACCCAGAGATCACCCCAAGGAGCAATATCGCAATGAGTTTGAGGTTGTTTGAAGTGTACGATTCCACGTAAATGGAAGTGCCCTCGACCTCCCGCTTGCGTCCGTATTTCTTGAGGATCAATGAATGAGTGAGCTGCCAGATGAGGTACGTCAGCAACACCAGCAACCCGGTGTGGCTGATGTTGGAACCCAGTTGAAACTGGAATGCCACGGCAAAAAAATACGCCAAAAAGAGAACCGCATTTAAAATTCTAAGCAACCGAAGCTGGAACGGTGACGCGCCGACTGTCTGCACGCTGAGATGATTGATAATCTGCTTGCCGAAAATGAGGATCAGCAGATTGATGGTGAACGTGATGTAATGGATCGGCTCGAGGTCGGTGAAGTAAGTCAACAGTCCCTCAAAGCCGGAGTCCTTGATTGAGTCGACGACATTTCCACCTGTGTTCGCGGGAGTGACGGTGTTGGTTTCGTTCATGGTTGGCGGGGGTTAATCGGTCGGGATCAACCGTATCCGGCGCACATCCATGATGGCGTTTCGCGTCTTCTTTACCGGCTTGATCCAAAAACGGTGTTCGCCCTTGGCCAGGCGCACGGTGCCGACCCTGCGCGGGACGAAGTTTTGAAAGTGGCCGGTGTCCTTCACGGTGAATTCAAGTTTTTGTCCGGCGACTTCGAGCGCGACGAGACTGCCGCCGTGGCCCTTGCCGCAGCCTTGATAGATTTCGACAAGGAACCTGCCGCCGAGCGCCACTGTGAAGTCCCAGTAAACTTGATCCGTGACGTTCACCCAGTAGCCAATCGTGTTTTTGTGCGGCTTAGTTTCGTACTGCACCTTGGTGCTGCGCAGGGTCACGTCGCGCGCGTGCAGCAACACCGAGCGGTTGAGTGCCTGGCCAATCGGTTCGCCTTCAGGCGCGGGGCGTAGGATCAGCGCACGCACTTTTGGCGTCTTGCCGCGAAACTTGAGGTCAAGCTTCTGTTTCCCGGCCTGCACGAAATATATCTTTCCGAGGTTGACGTTGCGGAAGCGGTTGGCTGCGCCGGTGGCCTCGAGTTGGGTCGGGATGCGGTATGAGCTGATGTTCGGCACGGCGGTGCTTTTGCCATTTGCCAAGCTGTAAACGAGTTCCACCCAGTACTTGCCGGGGCGCGAGGCGTTGTAGTCCCACGATTGCGCCTGGCCAAGCGCATCTCCACTCGGCTGGAGGAGGATGCGGCCATCCGGCAGTTGTGGTGTGTCACCGAATCGGTCGGTGCGGGTCTCGTATTTCTTGTCGCCGTGGGTTTTCAGGCCGGTGTCGGTGATGCTGAACTCGAGATGCCGGAGTTTCAGGCCGTCCTGCACGTAAACATTCGCGATGCGGTCAAGCGAATCGGCATTGGCAAAAGTCATGCCGATGACAAACGGAATTAAAGCTAGGGTATGTCGATTCACCTGGTTTGGGTGAGCTTGGCTTGTTTTCTGAGCGGGCGCGGGCCGACCCAGCGGGTGTTGTATTTTTTGATCCAGCCGTCGTCGAGTTTGGGGCGGGGTTCGCGGCCGTAGCGCTGTGCATTCATGCCGTGCCACGGCAGCGGCTCGACGGTCCAGCCTTGGGCGACGTGGAAATCGGCGTCCTTGTCCCAGCCACTGGTGAACAGGAAAAAGTGGCGCGTGGTGCCGGGCGGCTGGCTTGGCAGCTTGCTCGCGGCGAAGTCGAGCGTCAGTTCATCCCCGGCGGCGACGAGGGCGAGCCGGTTGTCCTTGGTGGCGACGAGTTCGTCGACCACGCCGTAGCGGGTGACCCAGCCGGAGGGAGTGATGCGCCAGCTTGGCGTGTCGCTGGTCTGGTCGTGGATCGGGGTTAGCGGCAGGTGGCGTGGTAAATCTTCAATCGCACCATAGCCGTGCCAGTGCAGGTCGGTCGTGCTCGCATGCATCTCGGCGACGGATGGCAACGCTGTCTTTTCAAACAGAGCAATTCGGTTCCAGTGAATTTCGAATGCTGTCGAGAGCCGAAGCCGCTTGGCGCCGACCGGCAATTTGCCGGCCAGGTCGACGAGGATGGTCTTGGTTTTACCAACCGGCGCGCCGACGGTCACGCCCACGCTCTGCCAAGTGCCGTCGGCGAGCTGCGCCTCGAGGGTGGGGAAGGGGAACGGCAACCCGTCGTGATGCGAGGCGGCGATGTTGGCCATGCCGCCGCCGAAATGCAGCCAGCCGGTCATCGCGAGGGCGAGCGGCACACCGGCGTCAAGCGGGCCGAAGTCGAGTTCGATCGAGTACGGCTTGGCCAAGCCGCGCAACTGTGGCAGGCGCAGCTCGAGCGGTGAGACCCACTGGTCGTCGTTGGCCTGCAATGCGGCGGTGATGTCGAGGCCGTCGCTGCGCTTGGCCTGGCGGAGCGGTTTGCGCTTGGCCAAGGCGATGAGCCCGGCCGGCGGGTACGGGCCGCTTGGGCGCAGCTTCGTCGTAGGGTGGATTTCGGTGCCGCTTGATACATCCACGGCGAGCAGCTTAGCCTCGTCAAGGTACAGGATCTCGCGCAGCTCCTCGGTGATCTGCAGCCGGTAGCTACCGTTGATCGGCTTGAAGTTCGACTCGTCGCCGATCCAGACGATTTCGTCCGGGTTGGCGTCGATGTAAATGCCCTCGGCGGCCGGCAGGCCAAGCGGCGACGCGCCGAGCAGGTCGGTGACGAACCGGTACCTTTCACCGTCCCAACCGTAAAGGTACGGGCAAGAGCCGGTCGGCAAAATCAACTCGGTGAGGGTGATGGTCTCGCCGCGTTTCACCTGCACGTCGAGATTGAAAAGGGAGAGGTCGAACCATCGGGCGTTGAGCGAGTTGAGCAGTTCGTTTTTGCCGATGCCGATCTCGATGGGGAGAGATTGGACGGTGCGCTTGAGCCGCAGTCCGCTGGTGGTGGTCTCGATTTGGATGCCAATGCCGCTGGCGTTGGAGCGGTTGCCGTACAGGCGAATCTTGAGTTGCCGGTTGGCGTTGCCGCCGTCGTTGCGGAGAAATATCAGGCCGGATTCACGGGCGAGCAGCAGGTCGGAGTCGCCGTCTTGGTCGATGTCGGCGGCGGCGAGTTGGCTGACTTGGCCGGTGATTGAGTCGAGGCCAAGTGCGGCGGTGGCGTCGGTGAAGCCGGCGGTGCCTTGGTTGCGAAACGCCTGCACGCCGTCGCCGATGGCAAAGATGTCGAGCCAGCCGTCGTTGTCGTAATCGACCAAGCTGATGTCGGTGACGCCTGTCTTGGCCAAGGGGAGAGTTAGTCCGTCCTCGAGGCCGTTGAAGGTGATCTCAAGTTTGCCGTTGGCCAAGCAGACGAGGTCAGTGCGCAGATCGTTGTTGAGGTCGCCGGTGGCCAACGCGGTGGCGGCTGGCAGGGCGGGGAGGGTGTTGGTCGGCGAGTGGGCTGCGCCCCGGTTTTTTTGCAGGAACATTGGAGGTTGGCCGGTACGCGGGATGAACAGGTCAAGCATGTCGTCGTTGTTCCAGTCGTCCATGACGAGCTTGAGCGCGCCGGTGATCTGCGTCGGGATGCCGGAGGTTTTGGTGATGTCCTTGAAATAAATGCTGCCGAGGTTGCGGAATACCTTGAGGCCGGCGTTGCCGGGCTGGATGGCGAGCAGGTCGAGTTTGCCGGTGAAGTCGATGTCGGCGATGATGCCGTCCACTGCCTTGAGCGAGGCGAGCTTGGAGAACTTGGACAGGTCGCGCGCGAGGCCGTTGGTCGCGAACCGGTAGGCGTGCGAGCCGAGGTCGCCGAGCATCAACACGTCGTCGAACCGGTCGTTGTTCAGGTCACCAACGAGGCAGCGCGAGTAGCGGGCGCCATCGATGGCCGGGAACTCTAAACCGACCGGCGTGAAAACAGCGTTGGTGTTCAGCAGTGTGCGGAAGGTGTTGGTGCGAGTGCGGACGAACAGGCTGTTGTTGCCGTCGTGGTTGAAATCGATCACGCCGAACGGCCCGGAGAACTGGGTGGCGTTGCCGGCGAAGGCCCTGGCGGTGTCATCGACGAACGTGACCGCGATGCCGGAGGCGTCCGGCTGCGCGAGCTTGAACGGGATGAGCACCTCGGTGTAGATGCACTTTTCCCAATCGCCCGGCTGGTCTGGCATCGATCTGCCGGCGATGCGTTTTTGGTGCAGCTCAAGAGCGGCCTTGGCCTCGTCGGGGCGTCCGGCCGCCGTAAGGGCCTGGCTCCAGCTGTAGGCTACGCCAAGGTGGTTCTCCTCAAACGAGACGAGTTCCTCGAACAACACGGCGGCCTCCTCGGCGTTGCCGGCGGCCAGATGCGCCTTGCCGAGCAGGTAGCCCACCGCGCTCACGGTGAAGTCGATGTCGTAGGCCTGCTGCAACGCCTGGATGGCTTCGGTGGGTTGGTCGAGTCGCAGGTGCGCGCAGCCAACCAGAAAATGCCCGGCGCCGAGGTTGACGTCGATGGCCAGGGCTTCCATGGCGTATTTAATTACCTCTGCCGGCTGGTTGGCCAGACGATGGGCATTGGCCAGGTTCAGCAGGAGGTCGGTTTCGGTGCGTTTGGCCTTGAGCGCCCGGGCAAAGGCGTCGATGGCCTGTTGCGCCTGGCCGGCCTCGTAGTGGGTTTTGCCGGCCTCGAGCAACTGGTCAAAGTCGGTATCACCCCGGTCGGGCGCGCTGGTGAGCCAGGTAAAGATCACCGGGGCAAGCACCACCACGACAAGCAGCAACACGTATTTAGCGGAGGTTTGCGACTGGCCGGTGCCGGAGCCTGCGGTCATGCGCGGCAGGATAACGGCCGGTGCCGCCTTGACCAAGGTGAAACCGGTGCCTAACCTTAATGCGTTCACGTGCCCATGAACTTGCTGTCCCGGACAGACTCACCCCGCTTGGCCAAGGGGTTCACGCTGATCGAGTTGCTGGTGGTGATCGCCATTATCGCGATACTCGCCGGGCTATTGTTGCCTGCCCTGGCCAAGGCGAAGGCGAAGGCCGGCCAGTCAGCCTGCCTGAACAACTGCAAACAGATCGGTCTGGCCGTGACGATGTACATTTCCGAGTACGACAACCGGATTCCCCTCTGTCGCAACTGGGGGCGGGCCTGGGGCGGGGATCATGCATTGCGCAATGACCTGGTGTGGATGCCGCAACTGCTCGAGCCTTACATCGGGAAAAACACCGGCGCACCCGATCCCAAACAACGTCACAAGTCTCGGACGCCCCACTCCGTTTTTGCCTGTCCTGTTGCGATGAAGACGCAGGATCCGGGGATGCTGTCGAGATTCCGCAACAACAATAATGTGACCTACGTTTGGAATCACATTTACCTTACAAAAAGTCGTGGCAGCTATGAGGTGCGCCGACCGGTCAGCGGTCGTGAGGCAAGTGACTGCGTTAATCCGTCTCTCTCTGTACTGACCTGGGAGATGCCGTACTGGGACTACAAGACGATGCCTCACAAGCGGGGCATCGTGCTGAGTTACGTCGATGGCCACGCGGCCCGCATGAACGGCTCGCCCAAGGAATACGACTGGTGGGCCTACCACAGCCGGGACGGCTGGGAGGAGGGCGACTTCACCTGCGGCAACCCGCACTGAAGCCGCTTGGTCAAGCCGGCACCGGGAAGATCAGCGGCGAGCGCGGCTCCAGCACCTTTTCCACCGGCACGCGGTTTAACTCCGCGAATTTTGGCAGGCCGCCCTTGGTCGGCAGATCCAGTCGCCCCCTGACCAGTGGCGCGGCGTACTGGATGAATTTTTCGTTGGGCAGCCAGCCGTCCTCGCTGATCCAGTCGCGAGGCACGGTGCGCTCCACCAGCGCAATGTCGCCGAGCGGATGCAGGCCGGTGGTGTACTCGTACGGGTCATCCGACCGGCGCTCGATGGTGACCATGAAGCCGCTCTTTCCCTCCACGGCGGCGCGGACGGCGGCCCTGCCGCAGGCGACCGCCTCGTCGACATCCTGCTGGCTGGCGAAATGCGCGGCCGAGCGCTGGGCGTAGCCGAGTTTCACCGTGCGCGTCTTAAGCTCGAGCTTGCCGTGGACGATCTCGCCAAGCGCTTCAGCCGCGCCGGAGAGCACCGGGTGGCCGAACGAGTCGAGCCGCGTCTTGTCCGCGCCGAGTTCGTTTCCATCCTTGTCCTTCACCCCTTCGCCGGTGACCACGACGCAGTAACCGAGCTGGTAAACGGTCTCCTGAACCTTGGCCAGGAACTTCCCTTCATCGAATGGGATTTCCGGCAACAGGATGATGTGCGGCCCGTCGGTCGGTTTGCGCTTGGCCAGGACGGTGCCGGCCGCGAGCCAACCGGCGGCCCGGCCCATGACCTCGATGACGGAGCACGAGCCGTCGTCGGTGGCCATGCTGGCAACGTCCTGCGCGACTTCCATCACCGTTGTGGCGTTGTACTTGGTCGCGCTGCCGTAGCCGGGCGTGTGGTCGGTGTGGGGCAGGTCGTTGTCGATGGTCTTGGGCACGCCAATGCAACGCATCGGGTAGCCGCGCTTGATGGCCTCGTGATGCAACTTGTTGTTGGTGTCCTGCGAGTCGTTACCACCGGCGTAGAAAAAATAGCGGATGTTGTGAGCCTTGAAGACCTCGAACAGCCGGTCCATGTCCCGGGCTGCCTGTTCGGGGTCTTTCTTGAAGCGGATCTTGTAACGGCATGTGCCCAGCGCGGCGGCGGGGGTGTGCTTGAGTTCCTCGATGGTGCGCGCCTTCTCCTCGTTCAGGTCGATCAGGTTCTCGTGCAGGATGCCGAAGATGCCATTGAGCCCGCCGTAAAGCTCCTCGATCTGGTCCGGGTGTCTGCCGGCCTCCTGGATGACGCCGGCCACGCTGGCGTTGATGACCGCGGTCGGCCCGCCGGATTGGCCCACCAACAGGTTGCCCACGAGGATGTCGTTGGCCGGGGCGACCGGTGTTTCCGGCTCGGCGTTCAGGTCATGGATCAGCGGGTTGCCGGTCTCGGCCGGGCTTTTCGTTGTCGAGTTTTTGTCTTCCAATTCTGACATGCGCAAAAAGTGTGTTGGCAGTGCTCCTCCAAAAGTGGGGCGGGAATCTGCCTGCCACACGCTGGCCTGTCAAAGCCAATTGCCATCGGTGGATCGAGCCGCCTCGGCCGTTTTGGCCTGTTATTCGGTGAGTTGAGCGAGTGGATTGTCGCGGTTTGACAGGGGGAAAGTCACCCGCGCACCGCCCTGCCGATGCGACTCGAACAGCGCCACGATCATCTCGGCCGCCGTTCGCGCGTCGTGGATGCTGGCCTCCGGATCGCGATCCTCCTCCACGGCGTCAATGAGGTCGCGGATGGCCAAAACATTGCCGGCGTGCAGTCCACCGTCCTTGAGCGTCTCCGCTTGGCCAACGCCGTTCGAGCTGATGGGAATCCACTTTTTGCCGGTGCGCGCCGGTGTCCACGAGCCGTCCGGCAGGAAACTGGCGCTTGGCAGATAGCCTGTGGTCATCTTGATGACGCCCTCGCTGCCAAAAATCGACAGGCCAAAACGATTGGGATTACCGGCGGCGCGGCGGACGGACCGGAAGTGGGCCAAAACCTCGTTGGGCAGGGCGTAGGTTGCGCCGACGTTGTCGCCGGCAAGAGGGCCGATGCCTTCGTTGCCCGGCTTGACGTGCCTGGCCGTCACCGACTCGCCGCCCTGCCGGGCATAGCCCTGGCACCAAAGCGGATAACCAGCGAGGTGATGGGTCAGGTCAAACACATGCGTGCCGAGCACCCACAGATCCTCGCCACCGCCGCGGTTGTCCTCCTTGCCGTGGAGCTGGAACTCGAGCAGGCGACCGATCCTGCCATCAGCGATGAGTTGCTCGACCTGATCAAGAATCGGGCTGTACCGTGTCTGGTGTGAGACGGCACACTTGACGTTGTTGCGCTCGCAGGCGGTGACCATCTCATCGGCCTCGCGCAGCGTTCGGCAGAGCGGTTTCTCCTCGTAGATGCCGCGCACGCCCGACTCGGCCGCAGCCACGAGCATGTCCCGGTGTTGATCGAGCCAGCGAGGGCAGATGCTCACGAAGTCAAACGTCTCCTTTTCGAGCATCGTGCGGTAGTCGGCATAGCCACGCGGGTTGCTCAGCCGCTTGACCGCCTTGGCCAAGCCGCCGGCGTTATCGTCCGCCACGGCGACGACTTCCGTGTTCGGGAACTCGCGCCATACCGTGTCCAGCCCGTGGCCGTAATTGCCGCGATTCGTGCTGCCGATCACTCCAACTCGATATTTATTAGGCATGATGTAATGGATTACTTGGCCGCGAATATGCTCTCCGCTTGCTCAAGCGGCAAGGCTATTGGCCAGGCGGGGGGCTTCAACCTTTCCCGCCGCACGGCTATCGGGTAGCCTGCCGCCCGCTGAATGAAGCTGCCGTTTAGTGAATAATGACACGTCAATACATAGTTAGGCGACAACAAGAGATTCTCGGTCGTCTGACGAACTCATTCAGGGTCAACCATAAAATGAGAAAAACATGAGTTGGTTTCTCGAAGTTCTAAAGAAGTATGCGGTGTTTGAAGGGCGAGCGCGGCGAAAAGAGTATTGGTACTTCGCATTGTGTTATTTTCTTATTTTCATAGCGTTGGCAGTTATTGATGGCGTGACTGGGTCTTTTAATGCCGACGCTGGGATAGAACTCCTAACAGCTATATTTGCACTGGCAATGTTCATTCCCAGTCTCGCGGTTGGCGTTAGAAGACTTCATGACACTAATCGTAGCGGTTGGTGGATGCTATTATGTTTGATTCCTTGCATTGGCCATTTCGTTCTTCTTGTCTTTGCGGCGCAAGACAGCAACTCCGGCGAAAATCGATATGGTTCCAACCCAAAAAAGCTTCCGGAACCCAAACTGCCGTTTGAACTGGCGTTGGCGCTGCGATATTTGCGGCCCAAGCGCACGTTTGTCTCCTTGATCACGCTGATCTCGATCATCGGGGTCACGCTGGGCGTGGCGGTGCTGATCATCGTGATGAGCGTGATGAGCGGCTTCGACCGGGACTTGCGCGAGCGCCTGCTCGACTTCAACGCGCACCTCAAAGTCACCGAGAGCGGCAAGCCGCTGGCCGGCCACCGAGCGGTGCGCGACATCGTCATCGCCAACAAGGAAGTCTCGGGAGCGGCACCTTTTATCATCGGCCCGGTGCTGGTGGAGACCCAGCCGGAGGAGGGGGAGAGCCCGCAGATTTTCACGCCGTGGGTACGCGGGGTGGACCCCGAACTGGAGCCAACGGTGAGCTCGCTGCTTTCCACGAACAAACTCGTCGCCGGGGAGGCGGACGTGAGCCTGAACGGACTGGTGGTTGGCGCGGAGTTTGCGCGAATGCTCAACCTGCGTCCCGGCGATTTTTTAGCGGTGCATTCGGCGCGAAGTTTTAACAGAATCCGCCAAGCGCAGGAGGACGGGAAAGAGGCAGTGTTGTTGCCGGACGACTTCGAGGTGCGCGGCGTGTTCGATGCCGGTTACTACGAGTACAATGCATCGTTCGTCCTGGCGTCGATCGAGGATGCCCAGGCGCTATACGGCCTTGGCGATGCGGTGCACGGGTTGTGGGTGAAACTGCACGACGCCACCCAAGCTGAGCCCGTGCGGCAACAGTTGTTGAAGACCCTGCCACAAGGGCTTGTGGTGACGACGTGGGAGGACGAGAACACTCAGATTCTCGAAGCGCTAAAGGTGGAGCGCAACGTGATGTTTTTCCTGCTATTCTTCGTGATGATCGTGGCCGCGTTTGGCATCACCAGTTCGCAGATCACTTTTGTTGTGCAGCGCACACCGGAGATCGGGACGCTCAAGGCGCTCGGAGCAACCGGCTGGCAGATCATGCAGGTGTTTTTCGCGCAAAGCCTTGTGGTGGCGGTTCTAGGACTGACGTTTGGCTTCGTGCTTGGCCTGTTGGCGCTGGGGTATCGCAACGAGTTTTTGGAATTTATGAGAGTTGCGACCGGCTTCGAGTTGTTCCCGGCGAGTATTTACGGCTTTCAAGCCTTGCCGTCGAAAATTGTACCGGGCGACCTCGTCAGCATCGGCGTCGGGTCGCTGATTATTTGCCTGCTGGCGGGGGTGATCCCGGCGTGGAACGCCAGCCGACTTAAGCCCGTGGAGGCCTTCCGCCATGAGTGACGCGATTCTTTCAGCACGCGAGTTGCACAAGTCGTACGACCTTGGCCGGCGCAAGGTGGAGGTGCTTCACGGCGTGAGCCTCGAGATCGCGAGCGGCGATTTCCTCTCGGTTCAGGGCGCATCCGGCGCGGGCAAGAGTACGCTGCTGCATCTGCTCGGCGGGCTCGATGAGCCAAGCGCCGGAGAGGTGTTTGCCGGCGACCAGTCGTTGTTCGGCATGGGGTCGGCGCGCTTGGCCAAGTGGCGAAACCGCGAGGTTGGTTTCGTCTTTCAGGCGTACCATTTACTGCCGGAGTTCGACGCGCTTGAGAACGTCACCATCCCGGCGTGGATGGCGCACACGGGCGTTACCACCGCGGAGCAGCGGGGCAGGGAACTGCTGGAGCGCGTCGGCTTGGCCGAGCGCATGCACCATTTGCCGACGGAGCTCTCCGGCGGCGAGCAGCAACGCGTGGCCATGGCGCGGGCGCTGATCAATCAGCCGCGAATTTTGTTCGCCGATGAGCCAACTGGCAACCTTGATTCCAAAACCGGCGGCCAAGTGCTCGACCTTTTGTGCGAGTTGCAGCAGGAAGCCAAGCTGACGATGATCATCGCGACTCACGACGACAGCGTCGCCGCCCGGGCACACGCCACGCTCCGCTTGGCCGACGGGCTGATCGCTGGACAATAACCTGGTTAAAGCTGGCCAAGCGACTCGTCGAGCAGGCCGTAAAGCGACTGCATCGTCTCCTCGGTTTCGTCGCCCATGCTCGAGAGTCGGAAGGTCTTGCCCTTGATCCTGCCGTAGCCGCTGTCGATCAGGATGCCGCGTTCCTTCATTAGGCCCTGCAGCTTGGCCACGTCGATTTCGCGCTCGCTCGGCTTGGCCCCATTGTTCACACAGGTCAGCGTCTGCGACTCGTAACCGGCCTCGGGGAACAGTGTGAAACCGTGCCCGGCGGCCCAGTCGCGGGTCATTTGAGCGAGCTTGGCGTGTCGCGCAAAACGGGCGTCGAGCCCCTCGGCCAAGATGTCCTCGAGTTTCGACTTGAGCGCGTAAATGTGGCCGATACTCGGCGTGCTCGGCGTCATGCGCTTTTCAGCGTTTTTCTGGAACTCGAGCAGGTCGAAGTAATAGCCGCGGTCGCCGATCGTCGCGGCGCGGTCGAGCGCGGCCTGCGACGCGGTGAACACACTCAGCCCCGGCGGCATTGCGAACGCCTTCTGCGTGCCGGCCAAGAGCAGGTCGATGCCGAGCTTGTCGAACTCAATTTTCACACCGGAGAGCGAGCTGACACTGTCCACGATGAACATCACGTCCGGGTACTTGGCCTTGAGTAGTGCAATCTCGGCGAGAGGACTCATCACGCCGGTGGACGTTTCATTGTGCACAAGAGTGACTGCGTCAAAGTTTCCGGTGGCCAGACGCTCGTCGATTTGTTCAGGGAGGATGGGCGAACCCCAATCGACTTGCAGCGCCTCGGCCTGCTTTCCACAGCGCTTGGCCACGTCGAGCCACTTGTCAGAGAACGCTCCCTTCATGCAGGAGAGCACGCGCTTGGCAACGAGGTTGCGGATTGCGCCCTCCATGATACCCCAAGCCGACGACGTGCCGAGATAGACCAGCCGCTCCGTGTAGAGTAGTGCCTGCAGGTTTGGCATCACGGCGGTGTACAGGTCTTTGAAGTCCTGGCTGCGATGCCCGATCATCGGCGTGCGAAACGCCTCAAATGTCTTGTCGCTGACCTCGATCGGTCCCGGTATATGCAATTTCAAGTGCCCCATGAAGCGCGTGAAACTATTCACAAGCCCCCGCCTGTGGCAAGCGGCCAGTCGGTTTGCGTCATGAAAACGCCGGTTGCGATTCAAATAACTTGCCGCTTGGCACTGCTTTTCACACAATTCGCGCCTGCTCGCTGGAGAGGTGGCTGAGCGGTTGAAGGCGCACGCCTGGAAAGCGTGATTACTTGAAAGGGTAACGGGGGTTCGAATCCCTCCCTCTCCGCCATTTTTGTCCTGCGTTTTCCCTGATTTGGGCCTGAAACGGGGCTTGGCCCCGCGATTTTGGCCGGGGCGAGATTTGGGGGTTGACATAACCCAGCCCGAGGCGAACCATGACCGACCGATCCGGGCAGCGGCACGTTTCTTCTGCGGTGTTCCCCACACCCACCTCCTTGGCGTCTGTTGTCCGGATCATTTTTTTCTAACTCGCTTGACCGGCAACAAACTTCTGGTAAGTTCCTTCGGCCCTTTTCGGGGGTGTAGCTCAATCGGTTAGAGCGCTGGCCTGTCACGCCAGAGGTTGCGAGTTCAAGTCTCGTCACTCCCGCCATTTCCTTTCCCTGTTCGCATTTTTTCAAAAGCAGAAAGACGAGGTCAACATGATCTCAAGTAGTTCCCGTCTCCCCTTGACGCGATAAAGGAGACAAAATAATTTTCCGCCCGTTCACTTCGAAATTTCAAAGACCAAAAAAACCAAGAGATGCAAATCATTAAGCCAATTATTACTTGTATGATGCTTAACATGTTATCGGGTTGCGCAACGATGGTTCAGAAAAGTGCGACTGACTTGTTGTATGTCAATTCTGATCCACCAGGGGCGCAAGTGACGTTGTCCACCGGGGTAAAAGGTATAACTCCTTGCCAGTTCGAACTGCCCAGAAAAGCGAAATTGATGGTTGTGATTGAGAAGGAAGGCTACGAGCAGGTTGAAGTAATGGTTCAAGGAATACCCACTCCTAAAAGGGTTTTAATCAGTGGTCTGGGCAATCATATCGTGGGTGCGGGTCTTCTGGGCGTGATGGTGGACGATCAATCCGGTGCTGCATTTGAATTGAAACCCAATCCGATAGAAGTGAAACTGAAACCGAAGAAGGAACAGGCGCAATGAATAACGCGATAAAGATACTGACTGTTGTTCTGATTGTTTTTTGCTCGGGCTGTGGGACAACAAAGGAAACGCTCTTCATAAACTCAGAGCCTACGGGAGCTCGGGTGACGCTATCCAACGGGATGGCTGGGGCAACGCCGTGCACATTTTTAGTGCCGCTTAAGGGGGAAACCGTAGTGACCATTGAAAAAGTTGGATATGAATCTGCCCAAGTGACAGTCGCAAAAAAAGTTCAAAAACAAATGGTAGCGGCCCGTGCCGGCATGTTTGTAGGTGGACTTGCCATTTCTGCCGCCACCTTCGGTATGGCCGGTAATGAGGTCATGGCAGGTGGGATAGGCACCGTCAGTAAACTTTCCCCCAATCCTGTCAGTGTTAAGTTGCTTCCCCTTCCTAAAAAACTGCCGCCTCAAAAGAAGCCAGCGGATTAAAAGAAGCTCCGTGTCGTAAGCGGAGTTTAGCCCCTCGGGTGGTATTGCTGATGAATCGCCTTGAGCCGTTTGCTGGCG
>QOAX01000179.1 GCA_003972865.1 Verrucomicrobiota bacterium
CCAGCGGGCAGCAACAAGGCAAAAAGAAAAAAGTGTTTCTTCATTTCAGTTTGAATTGGCGATGAAAGCCAGCAGGTTGGCCATCTCATTAGGGTTCAGGCCGGCTTCCAAGCCTTCCGGCATGAGCGAGCGACGGGTGGCTTTCATCTCGGCGACATCCGCCCGGAGAATAGTCTGCGGTTTGCCATCGACGCCGCGGAGCGTGAAGCCGTTGGCGGTCTCGTCGGCGATCATCCCGCCCAGCGTGCTGCCGCTTTTGAGACGCACCAAAAAGGCGGTGTATTGCTCGGACACTTCGCGATTGGGATCGATGGTGCCAATGAGCAGCGTCTGCGGCGTCTTGTCCGTCAAAGCCGCCAAGTCAGGGCCGACCGCGTTGCCAATGCCACCCAGTTTATGACACGCGGAACAGCGGGCCTGAAAAATTGCACGCCCGTCGGCAGAGGTTCCCTTGAGTGCTGCAGCTTGCGCAAATTGTTTCAAGACGTCAGACCGGTTCGTCGCCACGGCTGGTTGTGGTTTGTTGGATTCAGCTTCCGTGATGATTTCCGGCTTGGCCCCGATTCGCGTGGCGATCTGCTGAATCTGCTTCCCCACTGCCTCGGGGATGGACGACGAGCTAAGCGCCGTTTTTTGGATCGCGGCAAAGTGCGGCAGACTGGAACTCAGGATCGCCGCGGCCAAATACGGGTCGGCGGCATCACGGAGCAGCAGCTTGGTCAAGGTTTTACCGGCCTTGGGTTGGGTCGCTTGGCCAAGAGAATAGGCGAGTTGTTGGCGGACAAATGAGTCGGGGTCGTCGGCTCGCTTGGCCAAGTGCTCGATCCAATTCGGGTCATCGGTAAGGAGGGGTTCACTCAACCGGATGGCGTGCCGGCGAACCGCCGAGTGGGCGTCGCCGAGCGCCGAGGCGACGTCGCGCTTGGCCAAGCGGCCCAACTCCGCCAACGCCGCCATGGCTTGAACGCGCGTTTGCGGCCGGCTGCCGGTACGAACCAAGCGACGCAAACCGGGAACAGCCGCCTCGTCCGCTGACCAAACGATCTGCTGGTGCGCCAGTTCGCGGAGCGTGCCGTTGGGCGACTCCAGCGCCTTGGCCAAGCCGGCTCCGCTGCGCTGGGTGAGGTCGGGAACGGGCCGGGCCTTCTTGCCGCCCGGCAGCACGCGATAAATGCGGCCGCGATCGCTGCCGGCCCGAGCGTCGATTTTTGCCAAGCGTCTCGGCTGAATCCAGCGCGGGTGCTCGACGAGAAAACGATACATGTCCACCACCCAAAGACCGCCACCCGGCCCGGTGCGAATCTCCGGTGCGAATCTCTGCAGGGCGAAACCAGTTGTCGGTTGAGGTGAGAAATTCCGGCGCGGTTTCACCCTCCGGCCGATGCGCGGAAAATGTCACGCCCCTCGGCTGCAACTTGAGGCGACGAACAAGATTGTGCACCGGCTCGCAGACGAAGGCGTCGCCGTAAAAGTCAGCGCCCAGCAGCCTATCGCGATACAGCCCCAAGCCGCAGCCGGAAGTCACGCGATTGATGTGTCCCGGATCGTTGAAACGCTCGAGCGGTTGGCCGACCGGAAACACCCGGTTGGCATCCGGGTACGTGGCTGCGGGCACGCCCGGGCTCGGCGGCGAAAAGTGGGGGTTGCGCCGCAGGTAATGATCGGTCAGCGGATAGTGCCGGAGCAACGTCCCGTTGTCGCAGCCGAACCAGTTTCCCCAGTCATCGCGGACGCGGCCGTGCTGCGTCAAGCCGGCCAGCGTCTCGAACGCGCCGGTGTCGGGGTTCAGCCGGAAGTCACGCCCGCGAATGTCCACCAGTTCGCCCCCGGCGAAGCTGGCGATGCTGCCGCCGATCAAGCCGTTGGCGCCATGCACCCAGCCGTCGAGCCCGTAGGCGAGGCTGTTCACACGCGCCTGATAGTTGGTGGTGGCAAACCCGGAAAACAACACGCGCCGGATGTCCGCGCGGCCGTCGCCATCGGTGTCCTCGGCGTAAAGGATGTCCGGCGCGGCGCAAACCAAGACGCCCTTGCGCCAAACGGTGACGCCGGTCGGGAACGGCAAACCATCGAGGAACACCGTCCGCTTGTCGGGGAATCCGTCGCGATCGGTGTCCTCCAAAAAAACGATCCGGCCGCCCGGCTCGTAGCCGCCACGCAGGCCCAGCGGATAATCGTGCATCTCGACAACCCACGTTTTGCCGTCCGGGCCGAAGTTGATCGAGACCGGGTCGATGACCAGCGGCTCGGCGGCGACCAGTTCAATCCGAAGGCCGGGGCTGACGCGAATCGACCGCAGCGACGCCTCGGGCGATTTTGGCTGGGTGCCTTCGGTGCCTTTTTTCTGCCGGAACGTTCCCGGCAACTGCCGATGAATCTCGCCGACGATTTTATCCTCCAAGCCAGCGGCCAGTTTCGTCGGGCGATCGTAATAGACCATCGCTCCTGCGCCCTCGTAGCCGCCCTCCCTCAGGACGCGCTCGGACGGGATGTAGCACGGCGCATCGTTGGCGTAGGCGTTGATCCAAATCCGGTCACGGTCGAACTCCCGCTTGAGACGCAGCGAATAATCGACCACCACTTCGCCCGGCAAAAACACCATCGCCAGCTCGTCGCCGAAGTGCCAGGTCTGGATGGGATAATCGAGGCGGGTTTGCAGCGCCTCGCTACGGGCCAGACGCGCGAGCTGCACCCGGGCGTGATAGCCGACCGCGTCGGGGCGCTTGGCCAAGCGCTCCCACTCGGCCTTGGCCGGCGGCGTGCCGAACGCGAGGGTCACTTGGCGAAGCGTGGTTTTCAACCTGCCGGTGATCGGCGTCATCCGGCCCTTGAGTCGGCGACCGATTTCGTCGGCGATTTGCCGGCCCTGCGCCGAGGCGGCCTCGGTGTTGTCGCCCGTGACGCCGGAGTCGGGATTTTGATCCGCGCCGCAGCCGATGGAAACCAGGGCCACCGCGCCGGGATGATTTTTCTGCAGCCACTCCTGCGCGTAACCGGCCCAGTCGCCGCTAACCTTGTTGTTCGAGAGCGTCACACAATGGCAGGCGTAACTGGTGTAAATCGCGCGAATGTCGCCCTTGGCCGTGCGGGCGATGAGCACCGGCAAATCGTGATCGACCGGGCCGCCCTTGGTGCGGCGGTTTTTGGCAAAGCCAACCTTGCCCGCGCTGCCAGGGCTCCACTCGAGCCGGCCCGGTTGCAGATCGCGCATGGCCTCAAGCGCGGCCTGCTTGATCCCATCGGTCAACTGCTCCGTGTAACGGTCGATGCGCTGCTGATGCGCCGCGGGGATCGGCTGGCCAAACAACGTCGGCGCAACGCCCGAGAGCATCGGCGCGGTGTGGGTGTGCGTGGCGGTGACGGCGAAGCGCTCCGGTGCGAGGCCGGTTTTTTCCTGCAGCCGCTTGGCCACGATCTGCACCATCGGCCACGGCACGCCGAGGTTGTCCACAGTGACAAGCACCGCCGGGCCGTCCTGGCCGTCGTCGATCGCCAGCGCCTTGGCCCAGATTTTTTGGGTGACACCCTCCGACTCGGCCCGTCGAAAGCCAAAGCCGCTCAACCGCACCGGGAACCCCGGCGTGACATCGACCGCCGCCGCCCCCACCCTTGGCTCCGCCCGCACCTCGGCCGGCGATAACGATGCGATGGATAGTGCAGCGATGAAAAACAGCGGTTTCATGATCGGCATCCTGGCAGGTGCCGAGTATGGATACCGACCGGCGCTTGGCCAAGCGGAGATTATTTGGCAACCACCTATTTTGGGATTGACCGCAGCCAAGCGACCGAACTAGTATGGCCGCGCTTTCCACTTGTGGATTAAACCGTAAACAAACCAGAAATATGAGTGATAAAATTGTACCCTTAATCAGTTCCGGAACCAAGGGCCCGCTGGGTGTGCTGCATCTGCCCCGCCTTTGGCAGAAAGTTTCCCTCGAGGCCGCCGGCAAAATCGCCGACGGCTACCCGGGAATTGGCGACGGCTACGACACAATGGTGATCAACGGCCTCGGCCTGAACGCCGACGCGGTTCGTGCCTACATCACCAACGACAAGCCGACCTACCCGCAGTTTGAGGCGTGGATAAAGGAGCAGGATGGCGCCACGCTGGACGCCGATTCCATCGGTACGCTGAACGACTCGATCGTGGGTTTCAACCACGACGACGAAACCCGCCAAGGCATCCTGAGTGCCAACGGCCTGCCGGACGGCGACCCACAGGACGCCGTCAACCTGAACAACCTCGACGACTGGCTGGAGTTCCACAGCGCCGAGATCGCTTGATTTCGAACTATTTCTCCCAAACCGTAGCCCGCAATGGCTGCGGTTTTTTTTGCGCCCATGCACCTGGCCAAGCGCAAAAATAGGGGTTGTGCCGCGGCATCCCGGTGAGTAGGTTGCCCCCGTTCCCAGCCAAGCTTGGCCCAGAACAAAGCAACCTTAAATCCAAGCAATTATGAGTAACATCAAACAAACCATCATGGCAGCAGCCGTTGCTGTGGCATGCGTCACGACCGCACAGGCGGATGGCCTGTCCGATTCGCTGCCTCTGGGCAAAAGCCTAGCGGCCGGTCACGAACTCCCCCTGCCGCTAGGCATCAGCGCCAATGTGTTTTTCCTGGAGCAGGACTTGGTGGCCCAGTCGATCGCGGTCGACATCCCGCCGCTGCCACTGCCCACCGGCCCACTCCAACTGCCGCCCGGCCTCCCGGCCAAGTCGGACAAGCTCGAGAGCCGCGCCACCAGCACCACCGCAAAACTCGACGCGTGGTTGCTGCCGTTCCTGAACGTGTACGCTGTGGCCGGGTATGTGGATGGCGAAACATCTGCGAGCGGTTTCTCCGTCGGCGGATTGCCGCCGGAGTTGGCCAGCCTGTTGCCCAGCTCTTTCTCCATTGCCTACAATGGCCCCGTTTACGGTGGCGGCATTACGTTGGCTGCCGGTTACAACCAGTTCTTTGCCTCGCTGGACGCAAACTACACCGAGTCCGACCTTGACATCGGCGACTCGTCCATCGAGGCAATTGTCATCTCGCCGCGCGTTGGCATCACCGGCGATCTCGGCGGCTTGAGCGGCTCGCTCTACGTCGGCGCCATGTATCAGGATGTCGATGAGCACCAGAACGGCACAGTCAAGTTTCCGGTCATGGGAATGTCAGTACCAGTTGGGTACGATGTCATTTCTGAAGCCGAGGAAAAGTGGAATTACCTCATCGGAGCAAATCTCAAAGCCAGCGAAAGCTGGAACTACGGCATCGAGGTCGGCTTCTCCGGTCGCACGCACGTGATGGCCACGCTCAACTACCGATTTTAAGCCAAGCGCAGTGCCACTTTCGCGGGACGGGCCAAGCGCCCGTCCTTTTTTCTTCCGCTTGGCCAAGCGCAACCTTGCCTCCGCCGCCGCTTGGCCTCATAAACCGCCCGTACCATGAAAATATTCTCAACACTCTCCGCCGTTGTCATCGGCTTGGCCGTGATCGCCGGTAGCCAAGCCGCCGACTTGCCCAAGTTTCGCCACGTCACCATCGACGCCAAGGTGAAGATCGGCTACGGCACGGCCATCGCCGACATGAACGGCGACAAAAAACCGGACATCATCCTCTGCGACGCCCGCAACATCGCTTGGTACGAAAATCCGTCGTGGAGAAAACACATTGTCGTCGAGAACCTCACCCAGCGCGACCACGTCTGCATCGCCGTGCGCGATATCGATGGCGACGGCAAGGCCGAGATTGCCGCCGGTGCGCAATGGAACCCCGGCGAAACCAGCGACACCGCCAAGTCCGGCGCCGTGTTTTACCTAATCCCTCCCGCCGACCGGACGCAAAAATGGACACCGGTACAACTGGAGCACGAGCCGACCACTCACCGTATGCGCTGGTTTGAAACACCCACCGGCGGGCACGACCTCGTCGTGCTGCCGCTGCACGGTCGCGGCAACAAGGGTGGCAAAGGCGACGGTGTTCGCACCCTCGCCTACCACATGCCAAGCGACCCCAAAGGCAACTGGAGCACCACCTTGGTGGACGGTAACATGCACATGAGCCACAATTTCGAGGTCGCCCAGTGGGACGGCGACCAAGCCAACGAGATACTGCTCGGAGGCCTCGAGGGTGTGTTCCTGTTGAACCCCGCCAAGGATGGCGGCTGGAGTCGCCGCCAGATTTCCAACAACCCGACCGGCGAAGTCCGCCAGGGTGCCGGTCCGAAAGGCAAAACGTTCGTCACCGCCATCGAGCCGATGCACGGCAACCAGCTTTCCATTTACACCGAGGCCAAGGGCAAAAAACTTTGGAACCGCAACGTCATCGACGAGTCACTCGACCAGGGCCACGCCCTGGCCACCGGCGACTTTATGGGTACCGGCAGCGACCAAATCGTCGTCGGTTGGCGCGGCACTCGTCGCACCGGAAAAGTGGGTGTGAAATTTTACTACCCGACCAACACACAGCGAACCGAGTGGAAAAGCCTGTTGATCGATGACAACGAGATGGCCACCGAGGACATCCGCGTCGCCGACCTCAACGCCGACGGCAAAATCGACATCGTCGCCGCCGGCCGCGCCACCCACAACCTGAAGATTTACTTCAACGAGTGACCGCTTGGCCAAGCGCATTCACTAACTGCTGAATATCCTCTGCCGTATGATTGGCAGTCAGGGTGACACGCAGGCGGGCCTCGGTGCGGGGGACGGTTGGGTAGCGAATCGCCGGGATGAAAAATCCCGCCTCACGCAAACGCTCCATCGCCGCCAGGGCCTTGGCTTCCCCGCCGAAGATCAGCGGGAGGATGGCGCTTGGCTCGGCTGGCGTTTTCCAGCCAAGCAACGCGGCGCCGCGCCTCAACTCGTCCACACGCTGCCAAAGCTGACCGCGCAGTGACTGCCCCTCCGCGCCCTGTATGAGTTCCACCCCGGCACGGGCAGCGGCGCTGACCGCCGGGCTCGGCGCGGTCGAGAAAATAAAACTACGCGCCTTGTTCACCAGCAGGTCAACGAGTTGGCGACTGCCGCAGATGAAGCCGCCGGCCGCACCGACCGCCTTGCCCAGCGTGCTCATCCGTATCTCGATGCGCCCGGCCAAGCCGTCCGCCGCCGCCAGCCCTTGGCCAAGCGGTCCGTACAACCCGGCAGCGTGCGCCTCGTCGAGCATCAGCCACGCGCCGTAACGCTCCTTCAATTCGACGATCCCGGCCAGCGGCGCGCGGTCGCCGTCCATCGAGAAAACGCTCTCGGTCGCCACCAGCACCCGGCCGCCCTGCCCGGCCGCCCACTGCAAAAGTTTCTCTAGATTCTCGAGGTCGTTGTGCCGAAAAACGCGCAGTGTCGCTCCGCTCAACTTGGCGGCGTCGATCATCGAGGCGTGGGCTTTTTTGTCGAGAATCACCACGTCACCCCGGCCAAGCAGGGACGTCAAAACTCCTTGGGCCGCCACAAAACCGGTCGAGAAAACCAACGCCGCCCCGGTGCCCTGCCACTTGGCCAAGGCCGCCTCGAGTGCGTGGTGCGGTTGCAGCGAACCGCAGATCAGCCGCGACGCGCCGGAGCCGACACCGAACTGCTCGACCGCCTCCCGCGCCGCCTGGCCAAGCGCCGGATGCCCAGCCAAGCCAAGGTAGTCGTTGGAGGAAAAGTTGATGACCTCGCGGCCGTCGAGCTTGATGCGGGTCGTTTGCGCCGAGTCGATCTCCCGCAGCTCACGCCACAAGCCGGCATCGCGGATCTCGTCGAGGTCGCGCCCGAGTTGTTCCCCGAAACCGGCCATTAATCCTGCTCCACCACCAACCGATAAAACACCGGCTTGCCGTTGTCGATCCGCAGGTCGGTGTGTTCGAGTGAGTCGAGCCGTGCCGTCAATCCCTTGGCGATTGGCTTCCACTCGGACGGGTCGCCGTTGCTTTTCTCGATGCGGTAGCGCCGGCCGGGCACGCTTTGCCAGCGCAGCACAACGGTCTCGTTTTTGACCTCGATCGGCATCTTGAAGTGGAGGTACGAGTTGCTGTCTTTCGGGTCAGTCCCCGCCCGGTACTCGGAAACATCCGGAAAACCGTCACTATCAAAATCGCTGGCGGCATCGGCAATGCCGATGCCGGAAAACTGCCCGGCCTCCCAGTCGTCCGGCATGCCGTCGTTGTCCGTGTCTGGCCCCGATTGAGCCAGTTTCACGACATCGAAACGAGCGCCCACCTCGTTATGGTGAAACAACAGTAGCAGCCTGGGCAGCGTGTTATTTTTGTACCCGTTACCCGACAGGGCGTCGTGGTCAACGGCGACCACCAGAGGCGAATCCGCAGCGTGATACGGCGAGTGCCCGAGTGACGGGTTGGCGGTGCGCAGCGCCGGGCGGGCGGCGTCGAACCCGATCCAGCGCGTGTTCTCGAGGACATTATGAAATCGATATTGAATCCGCGTACTTCCCTTGGCCAAGCCGAGGTCGGCGGCCCTGACCGAGTAGATCATCACGCTGTTGTTGAGCAGTGACGTTTCCTGTTCCGCCGACGGGAAAACATTCAGGAGGCCGCCCAGCTTTGGCTTCTCCAAATCCAGCGAGTCGATGATCGTGTAGTAGGCGTCGTCAGCCAATTCGCGCTCGGTAATGTCGCCGGTCACCAGCACGTCACCGGAGGAGCCGTGCGTCAATTCGTAGTCGGTGACGCCGTCGAGGTCGGTGTCCACGTCGATGCCGATGTTGGTGAGAAACGACTGAGGAACGATCCACGGCCCGTCCATGGCGATGCCGAAAAACAGGGTGGCGTCGTCGATGCCGCCCAGTTCCGGCGCGTTGGAGGCCGCCCCCACCGCGCGCAAATCACGGGCCGCCCGTTCGCGGTCGCTGTAGCCGCGCGAGGGACTTTGGTAGCCAAACTGAAACACCGACACCAGCGGGGCGCTGTACGGGTTGGCCCCGACCACGGGCAGCGCGACCGGCGCCACGCCCTCCCGTTGCCGAACCGCCACGCTCCCGGCCTCCACCCGATGATCCCCCACCGGGCGCAGCAGCATGTGAAACGGCACGTGCACCGAGCGCGACTCACCGTGAAACCAGACCTGCCCCGACGCCTCGTGGGCGATGTGTCGCGGCCCGCCCTTGACCTCCGGCGTCGTGGTGGGATCGAAGGCCAACTCCACCTTGGTCGGGTCGATGGCCAGCGTCAGCTCGACCGTGGCTTTGCCCTTGGCCGGGACGGTGACCGTCGGCTTGGCCGGAGTGAGTGTCACGCCGGCGTTGGCCAAGGTGTTGCTCACTGCGATGGAGCTGGTCCACGCTTGGCTCTCAAAGTTTGTCAACTCGATGTTGCGCTTGGCCAAGTGCGGCCCGGAGATTTCCAGCAGGCCAAACGACAGTGACACCCGCTCCGGCGCGGCGGCATCGGCGGCGATCACCGGCGTGTCGATGGCCAGGCGCGGGTTCACCCGGCCGGCCCCGGTGCGCGTCTCGGGATACGGCGCACCATTCTCGTCCCGCGTTTGAGCGGCGGTGTTCATCAACGCCGCCTTGATGGAGGAAGGGGGCCAGTCTGGGTGCCTCTCGAGCAGCAACGCTGCAGTTCCGGCAACGTGAGGAACTGCCATCGAGGTGCCACTCATTTGCTGATCTCCCCCACTGCCAGCTTTTGCTGAGTGTATGTTGAAACCGGGCGCGGCAAGGTCCGGCTTGAGCAGATGTGTCTCATATACCGGCCCGCGAGAACTGCTCGGCGCCAGTTGGTCTGCCAGTTCAGGCCCGCCGATCATGACATCGCCACCAAGCTTCACAAACAGGCCAGCGTCCAGATATGCCTTCAGATTGTTGCCGTCACGGCGAGTGATCATCATCGCCGGGATGTCCACCGTACCGCCGGGAGTGCCCATTGCAACCGGCGGCCCACCCTCGTTGTTCACCACGATCACCGCCCGCGCGCCGGCATCCCTGGCCCGTTGAATCTTGTCCAGGAAAAAGCAAACGCCTCGGTCGATCAGGGCAATGTTTCCCTCCAGTGCAACGGTATTTTTCAGCGCTTCGCAGGCCTGCGGCGGATCGGCATAAACCACCCGGCCCGTGATCTCCCCGGCAGCCTCAAGCTGCTTCGTGAACGCCCCCTCAACCGCCTCGTAAAAACCCCGGACCACCGGCGGGTCGGTGATCTCGATGCTGTTATTCTCGATGCCGTCATCCATTGAGTTGGCCACGCTAATCTCACGGTCATCGACCGACCACAGCGCGTAAAAGTTATTCCCGTTATTCCCGGCAGCCTGCACCACCACGCAACCCAGCTTGACCAGGCGCGCAGCGGCATTGTTCTCGAACGCCGGGCGGGCGTAGGAGTTGCCCAGCGACAGGTTCACCACGTCCAACCGATCGTCGAGATCACCGTCCGCGTCCGGATCGGCCGCCCATTCCATCGCGTCCACCGACAGGCCGGTGGTGCCCTTGCAGCCAAACACCTTCAGGGCATACAATTTGGCCTCCGGTGCCACCCCGGGGCCGATCAGGAACTTGCCCATGTTCAGCACCTTCCCGTAACCGTCGGTGTACGGCACGCCGTTGGTCAGCACCCCCATCCCCGCCGCGATGCCGGCCACGTGCGAGCCGTGGCCGTTCTCGGCGCAGTCGAGGGGGTCCCGATCAGGGCGCGGTGTCTGTGTGCCGTCATAGGCATCCCCGGCGAAGTCGTAGCCGCCCACCACCTTTTTGGTTGGAAAGGTGCCGGACTCGATGCGCGCCGGGTTGTTCTTGGTGTAGTCCGCCACATCACCACTCCCGCCGAACATCGCGTGGTGGTAGTCGATGCCGGAGTCGATGATGCCGATGCGCACCCCCTTGCCGGTGGCGGAGAGCTTGCCGCGGTTCCAGACATTGGTCGTCCCAATGAATGGCACACTGGTGGACGTAAGCGGCCGGAATTGCGCCACCGGTTGGACATCAGACACGCCGTCGAGCCGGCGGAGGCGCTCCACCTGGCCGAGCGGCAGTCGCACCTTGAGCGCGTTGGCCAAGCGGCTGAACCGCGCCTCGACCGCCCCGCCGACTTGGCCAAGCCGGACCACGAGAGCGTCCTGCTGCACGACGATTTCGGCGATACGAACGCGGGTGGCCTTGGCGATTTCGCCCGCGTCCAAGCCTTGGTTCCGGAGTCGCACAGCAACGTCCGCCGCCGGTTCGCCGGCAAGCTCAGCATAAACCAGGCGCGTCTCCGCCGCCCGCTCAGCGCCCAGCGGCCAGCCTAGCGGCAGCCAAACACCGGCCAAGCCAAGCCAAATCGGGAGAATAAACCGGCCCCATCCGAAGCCCAACATCATGGCCGGAACATGCCAGTTTTGAGCAAAAGCGACGAGCCTTCGTCACGAACGATCAACTGGGATCGTAGTTGAGGTTCGGGGAGAGCCAGCGCTCGGCGTCGGTGAGGCTCATGCCCTTGCGCTTGGCCCAGTCCTCGACCTGGTCGCGGTTGATTTTGCCGACGCCAAAATACCTGGCCCGTGGATGCGCGAAGTACAGCCCGCTCACCGAGCTGGCCGGCCACATGGCAAAGCTCTCGGTGAGGCAGATGCCGGTGTGTTTCTCGGCGTCGAGCAACTCCCACAGCAGCCGCTTCTCCGTGTGATCCGGGCAGGCGGGATACCCGGCGGCGGGCCGGATGCCACGATATTTTTCGCGGATCAACTCGTCGGTACTCAGGTTTTCTTCCCTGCCAAAGCCCCACTCGCGACGGGCGCGCGCGTGCAGGCATTCGGCGAACGCCTCGGCCAGGCGATCCCCGAGCGCCTTGGCCATGATCGCGTTGTAATCGTCATTGTCCGACTCGAACGACTTGGCCAACTCCTCCACCCCGTGACCGGCCGTGACGGCGAACGCGCCCAAGTGATCAGCCAGGCCGGTATCCCTCGGTGCGATGAAGTCGGCCAGACTGTGGTTTTCGCCGGAAGCCTTGTTGTTTTGTTGGCGCAGAAAATGGAACTTGGCCAAGCGCTTGGTTCGCGAGTCATCGGTGAATAATTCCACGTCGTCGCCGATGCGGTTGGCCGCGAAAAAACCGTACACGCACTTGGCTGTGAACAGTTTCTCGCTGACGATGCGATCGAGCAATTCCTGCGCATCGTCGAACAACTCCCTCGCCTTGTCGCCAACGGTCGCGTCGTCGAAAATTTTCGGGTAACGCCCCTGCAACTCCCACGCGTGGAAGAACGGCGACCAGTCGATGAAGTCAACCAGCTTCTCCAGCGAGAAGTCGTCCTCCGCGCGGACGCCGGTGAACTCCGGCTGCGGGATGTCCTCTGCGCACCAGTCTATTTGGGTCGCGCGCGCGCGCGCCTCGGCGATCGGCAGCAGCGGCTTGACTTTCTGTTTGCTGTAATGCTTTTCGCGGAGCTCGTCCTGCAACGTTGTGTTTGCTGCAACAAAATCGTTACAGCCGCTTTCACTCAATAATTTGCCGACCACACCAACGGCCCGGGAAGCGTCGAGCACGTGTATCGTTGCCTGCTCGTAGCCGGGCGCGATCTTCACCGCAGTGTGCTCGCGGCTGGTCGTCGCGCCGCCGATGAGCAGCGGCAACTCGCAACCCCTGCGCTGCATCTCCTTGGCAACGTGGCTCATCTCGTCGAGCGACGGCGTGATCAGTCCACTGAGACCGATGAGGTCCATATTTTCCTCGCGGGCGGCTTTCAAAATCTTGTCGCACGGCACCATCACGCCGAGGTCGATGACCTCGTAGTTGTTGCAGCGCAGCACCACGCCGACGATGTTTTTGCCGATGTCGTGCACGTCGCCTTTGACGGTGGCCATAAGGATTTTGCCCCGCGATGACGCACCGGTCTCGGCCTTTTCCTCCTCCATGAACGGTTGCAGGTAAGCGACCGCCTTTTTCATGACGCGCGCGCTCTTGACGACCTGCGGCAGGAACATTTTGCCCGCGCCGAACAGGTCACCGACGACGTTCATGCCGTCCATCAAAGGCCCCTCGATGACCTGAATTGCCCGGCCGTACTTTTGGCGCGCCTCCTCGGTGTCGGCCTCGATGTGATCAACGATGCCCTTGACGAGCGCGTGTCCCAGCCGTTCCTCGACCGTGCCTTCACGCCAGGCGTCAGCAACCTTCTCCGACTTGCCCTGCTGCTTGACCGTCTCAGCAAACTCGACGAGCCGCTCGGTGGCGTCCGGTCGGCGGTTCAGCAAAACGTCCTCGACACGCTCGAGCAAGTCGGCCGGGATTTCCTCGTACACCTCGAGCATGCCGGCGTTGACAATGCCCATGTCCAACCCGGCGCGAATCGCGTGGTACAAAAACGCCGCGTGCATCGCCTCGCGCACGGTGTTGTTACCGCGAAACGAAAACGAGATGTTGCTGATCCCGCCGCTGACCTTGGCCAGGGGCAGCGTCGACTTAATGATGCGCGTGGCCTCAATGAAGCTCACCGCGTAGTCGTTGTGTTCCTCCATGCCGGTCGCAACGGTAAGGATGTTCGGATCAAAAATAATGTCCTGCGGCGGGAAGCCGACTTCCCTTGTCAGCAGCTCATACGAGCGCGTGCAAATCTCGACACGGCGATCGGTGTTGTCGGCCTGGCCCTGCTCGTCGAACGCCATCACCACCACAGCCGCGCCGTAGCGGCGGATCAGCCGCGCCTGCTCGAGAAACTTCTCCTCGCCCTCCTTGAGGCTGATCGAGTTGACGATACCCTTGCCCTGGACGCACTTGAGCCCAGCCTCGATGACCGACCATTTCGAGCTGTCAATCATGATCGGCACGCGCGAGATGTCCGGCTCGGAGGCAATCAGGTTCAGGAACCGAGGCATCACCGCCTCGGAGTCGAGCATGCCCTCGTCCATGTTCACGTCGATGATCTGCGCACCGTTCTCGACCTGCTGCCGGGCGACAGCCAGCGCCTCCTCGTAGTGGTCGTTCTTGATCAGCTTGGCAAAACGCGGCGAGCCGGTGACGTTCGTCCGCTCGCCGATGTTGATGAAATTGGAATCGGACCGGACGGTCAACGCCTCCATGCCGCTGAGCCTCAGCCACGGCTCCGGCTTGGCCAAGCGGCGCGGCTCGCAGTCAGCGACCGCCCCGGCGATGAGGCGGATGTGATCCGGGGTCGTGCCGCAGCAGCCGCCAACGATGTTCAGCCAGCCGTTGGCCGCCCACTCGCGCAACTGCGGCGCAAACGACTCGGGCGTCTCGGGAAAACCGGTCGGCAGCAGCGGGTTCGGCATGCCGGCATTCGGGTGGGCGCTGACGTTAATCGGCACGATGCGGGAAAGCTCATCAATGTGCGAACGCATCTCCTGCGGGCCAAGCGCGCAGTTGATGCCAACGCTCAGCAGGTCGATGTTCGATACCGTGTTCCAGTACGCCTCGACCGTTTGGCCGGAGAGCGTGCGGCCGCTCTGGTCGGTGATCGTGAACGAGAGCATCACCGGCAGTCGGCGTCCAAGCGAGTCGAACAGCGTCTCGAGCGCGAACAATGCCGCCCGCGAGTTGAGCGAGTCGAAGACCGTCTCGACCAGCAACACATCCGCCCCGCCCTCCACAAGGCCCTTGGCCTGCTCGACATATGCCTCGACCAACTGGTCGTACGTCACGGCACGGAAAGCCGGGTCATTGACGTCCGGCGAAATGGAGGCGGTGCGGTTCGTCGGGCCAAGCGCGCCGGCGACGAAACATTGCCGGCCGGGAGCCGCCGCCATCACGTCATCGGCAGCGGAGCGGGCGAGCCTCGCATTGGCCAGGTTCAACTCGTAAGCCAGTGACTCCATCCCGTAATCGGCCAGGGCAATGCGTGTCGAGTTGAAGGTGTTCGTCTCAATGATGTCCGCCCCGGCCTCGAGATAAGCCCGGTGGATGGAACCGATCACCTCCGGCCGGGTGATGCCCAGCAGATCATTGTGGCCCTTTAGATCGCGATCCCAGTCGGCAAATCGCTCGCCCCGGAAATCGGCCTCCTCGAGCGTATGCTGCTGGATCATCGTGCCCATCGCGCCATCGAGAATCACGATGCGCTTGGCCAAGAAACCGCTCAGGGCTTGATGCCTTTTTTTGGACAGATTAATGCCCACAACGTGGCAGGTTACCGACCGGTTTCGCGGGAGTCAACTTACATATCAACATATCAAGATACGTTGATATATAATTATTTGTTCGTAAAAAACGTCTTTTAAGGTTGTTTTGCTTGTTATATCGACGTTATCCACAGCGTTTGACAAGCGTTGGAGTGAGCCATGACAGATTGGCCCCGACAAACAGACCGAGGTGGGAACTGTCCCGTCTCTCCGTTGACAGTGGCGATCGGGTGACTATAATTTCCGCCGCGAACTATCAGCAATTATGGCAAAGAAAATCGACATCGCCTACTCCTATGATCGAGAGAGAGGCCATGCCGGCCTGAGCGCAGAACTGAAGATTTCCGATCCCAAGTTCATCGGCAAGGAGGCCACCTTTGTCATTGAGCGCCACGTCGAGGTGAAGGATTCCCGACCGGTCAACGACTCGACGGAAATGTTCAAACACAAGTTCACCGTCCGTTCCGGAGTGGAAACCGTCATCATCCCGCCCCATGTCCTGGAAGAACGCCCGTACTCCTACAACGGCTCCGACATCAAGATTCGGTGTTCCGGCAAGCTGACCATCAACGACAAGCTGATCCGGAAAGACACCTCAACCGAAAAAAACCTTCCATCTGTCTCGCTCAAAAAACCCAGGGTGAGCAGCAACACCAGTGAGTTGATCGAGCCAAAGGATGTTTTTTCCTTCGCAAAAAACCTGATGGCAATACCCACGCAAAACAAATTGGCCACCCTTGGCCTGCTGATCGTTGGGCTGGTTGTGATCGTGGTGAACATGATGATCGGGATACATGACCAGTTTTCACCCGAGTACGCCACGTACCTGTACTCCCAGGTCGACAGCGATGGAGAGAGCTCTTCGCCAATCGTCAAGGCCCTGGTCGGATGCGGCAGCATTGGCCTGGCCATCTGGTTTGCCATCAAGCGGCAGCTCCGGAAATACATGACGTTTCGCTTCAAGCGGATTGCAGGATTGATCGACCGCAAGACGCAACAAACCGTGAGTGACTTGATACAGGGAGTGTCGCGAACGGACCTGAGGCATGTCATCGGTTTCGCTTGGCCGGATGCTTGTCCAGGAAACCCTTGGCCAATTCGTGGGCGTGCGGGGTGCCGTAGCGATCCTTGAGGCTGAGCACGAGCCGGAACATCTCGCGCGTCTGCCGCGTCAATTCCGGACTCTCGGAGGCGCGTGCCGTGATGTCTGCAAATATGTCGTCGAGCCGTTCATCGCTGTTCGTCTTGCGGATGAATGCGCGGAGACTCGACTGCAGATCGGCATCGTCCGGCGGCGCACCTTCGCGCTTTACCGCCGGCTTGGCCGGGTTGCGTTCGGCGACGGGACGGCGGGCGGCATTCGGAGCATCACGCTTCATCCGTTGCGGCCTGCGCTGCTGCATTCGGTTGTTCATCTGTCCGCTCTCGAGTCTTGCCAGGCGCGCGCGGAGTCTCTGCAGTTGCACGCCCTGGTTTACGGCAAGTTCGCGAACGGCATCACCGCTCTTCGGCAAATTGCTGGCGATCATGCGGCGCAATTCTTCCGGGTCAGATGGAATTTTGCCGGCGATTTCCTCAACCCATTCCCGCAACTGCGGCACATTGTGCTGGCCGGTGTCGGTGAGCGCGACCGAGCGCACCACCTGGCCGCCCTTGGCCAGGACCAGCGTGAGTGCGGCACGGCGGTTGAGCGCGTAGTCGCCCGGCCCCTCGAGGCCGTCGAGGCTCAGGATGATGGGGTGCGCGTCAGTGGTGCGATAGACTTGCTTGAGTGAACCGTTGACGGCCTTGAGCCGGTTCTCCGCCGAGGTGCGGTCGTCGTGGAGGAGCAGCGTGTGCGAGCGAAAACCAAGGAC
>QOAX01000085.1 GCA_003972865.1 Verrucomicrobiota bacterium
CAGCCGTTGTTGGCGGTTGAAATCAGGGTCAGGTAGTCGTCGGTCAACTCGTAGTCGAGTTCGCCACCGGCGTTGACCCAGTCGCCCAGCAGGGCGTCCCCATCGTGAATATCCTTGGCGGCAGCCGTGACCTCGAACTCAGCCGAGTCGCGTGGGATGGTCGTGGCGACCGCATCATTGTCAACAAGCAACGGTTCGCTGAACTCGATGATAACCTGACTCCCATCTGTCGTGGTCGAAACCACGGTCGGTGCGGTTTCATCCACCACCACCGTCAGCGTGGCCTCGGCGGAAACCACTTCACTGCCAGGCACGCTGCAAACCACGGTGTAAACCGCCCCGGTGTCGTCCGGCGTGTAACCGGACAACTCCAAAACCGCGCCGTTTGCCCCGGCGATATCCGCACCGTTCTTTTGCCACTGATACTGGACATGCGACCCCACCGCCGAACTGCCTTCCGCCGTAACGGACAAACTGACCGTTGCATTCAGGGGTGCTGTCAGGCTTTGTGGCTGCTGCGTGATCTTGATGCTTGAACCGGACGGATCAACGTAGGTTCCGATGTACTGGCCCGAAATCGGCTGCAATTTGCCGACGCTGATTGTCTCCTCGTCGTCCCAGTGGCGCCAGGCAACCTTGGCGCCGTCGCCGCCACCGCCTTCCTTGTAAATCAATTCCGTGTAGTAACGGTTGCCGGCCTCCAATGGATCAAAGGTATATCCCTCCTCATCGCCACCCGCCTCGAACTGATTGCTCCATGTTAGCTCCAGCGCGACTATTTCTGCATTATCCCTGGTATCATCAGTGCTGACATAGAGTTCCCCGGCGTCATCGCTGGCGATGAAAAAGGCGAATTCCCCGCTGCGATCCGGGAACAGCCAGCCGCTTATGCGCGCACCGTAGTTGTCTCCCTTGCTGTCAAAAGCAGTCTTCGTGTCGTAGGCGCTCAGGTACAGCACCTCATCCGCCTCATTGTTAAGATATTTGTCTTCCTCCACCAAATCCTCCACACGGTTGCCGGTGATGCCCGCGAAGTACTCAAACTTCAGGTAACCAAGCGCAAAGACGAACCCATGAACATCCACCGACGTATCCGCGGCAATGGCGTTGCTGGACTCGTCCTTCACACCGGCAACCGAGAGGCTATACACATTCCCCTCCGCCTGTTTGCTGGTCGTCAGCACTACGGTTGTGGCGTTCTTGAGGGCAGCCTTCTCCACGCTCAGCGCGTCATCGGCAAATGAATAGTTGCCCTTGGCCGCGGCGCTTGATGCATCCACTGGCTCTGAGAAAACCACGGTCACCATGTCGAACGTGTCCGATCCAGAAGCGCTCGCGATCGTCGGCAGAACTTCATCCACCAGCACCGTCAACACGGCGGCATCCGTCACGACGTCCTCAATCACATTGCCACCAAGCAGTGTATATTCACCGGCATGATCCTTGGTAACGAATTCGATTGTGTATGAACCGGAGTCTGCACCCTCGATAGCCTCGCCGTCCTTGAGCCATTGGTAGCTGGTGATCGGGCCGTCAAACGCCGCCGAGAATGTCACGCTGTCCCCCACCTTCACCGTGGCACTCTCGGGATTCTTGGCCACCTTGGCCGGGGCCTGCGGCGGAGAGTATGAGCCGGTCGTGTCGTAGCGGATGTACTCGAGATCCACTGTCGTCATCGGAACGTTCGTGCAGCAGTCGCCGACAATGAAACGGCTGAGGTTCGTGTTGGCTTGCGCGGCGGCACCGTCCGGGTTCAGCAACGCGCCGTTGCGCCACACATAGTACAGGTCATCGTCCCAGTCGAAAGCGATGCGGAATGTGTTAAAACCCCCGGTGTTGTCGTTCTCATCAATCACCTCGGCGTTGAACATTTTCGTGTTGTTGGTGTTGATTTGCAGGATGCCACGCTCGGTCCCGTTGGCACCCCAGATGACAATGCCGTTGCCATCGTCGTTGGCCAGGCGCACGCGAATCTCCGCCGTCCACGATTCACCATCCTCGGTGCCCACCTCCCACGGCGACTCGTCGTTGTCGTGCTGTATCCATCCGTTGTTTTCTGGCGAATCAATGGTCAGGATTCCGTCGTTCAACTTGAACTCCAGCTTCCCGCCGGCGTTGACCCAGCTATTCTGCAGAGCATCACCATCATGGATCTGCGAGGCACTGTTGTTCACCTCAAATTCGGCCGAATCCTTCTCGACCGGCTCTGCCTTGGCCAAGCCGGTGGCCAAGGCCAGACCAGCGACGAAACTCCACGCTGCCCGACGGCAGCCTAACATTAAGATATGGTTCCTGTTCATTGTTAGGTTAGGTTATAACATGATTGCTTGGGAAGTTTTTAGTGACTCTGTTTTTGTTGGTCAAGGTTTGTGATCTGATTGTTCGTTTTTGGGTTTTAGCCCACATATGCAACATTTTGTAGGAGTCGAAATCCATCTTTCACCAAAGCCCCCCTTAAATTACTGACCCCCGCCCTCTCCAATTTTGAATATAAATATGGAGAATTATAACGAACTGCCGAACACTAACATACATCCCTGACATCAACGAACATCAGTGAAAAAGGTGTAACTTTTAGGTGTAACTTTGACCTACTAAAGTCGTAAGTCATTGATTGAGAAAGGTGGCGACCCCTACGGGACTCGAACCCGTGCTGCCGGCGTGAAAGGCCGGTGTCCTAACCACTAGACGAAGGGGTCCCCCTGTCGAAGGGCGGACAATCTATTGGCTTTCCGTCGTTTGTCACGAAAAAGATTCGGCAATGCGCTGTTTTGTCTTTCGCGCCACGGGTGCCTTGGCTTGCCAACGGCCTGACCGCCGGGCCAAAATGGGGGGCGTGACCATGCCCAAGGCCACCATTAACAATGCCAGGATTCTCCTTGTCGCCCTGCTGATCCTTGCCCTGGATCAGTTGACCAAGTGGATTGTGATTCAGAGACTTCCCCGCGACGGGGAACCGGTGGCCGTGGTGGACGGTTTTTTTGAACTCGTCCACCTCGGCAACACGGGGGCTGCGTGGAGCCTGTTCAGCGGGCAGAACTTCTGGCTGGCGCTCTTCTCGCTGGCGGCGCTGATTTTCCTGTGGGTGTCGCGGCGTCATTTCGGGGCGGAGACGGTGCTTGGCCAGGTGGCGCTTGGCCTGATCCTCGGGGGCGTGGTCGGCAACCTTGTGGATCGCGTGGTGCATCATCACGTGGTGGATTTTCTCCAGTTCTACATCCCGTTCCGTTTCCCCGCCTTCAACGTGGCCGACAGCGGCATCTGCACCGGCGTGGGGCTGATGTTCGTGCAGTCGTTCCAAAAACCGAAGCCGGGGGAGACGTGGGCCAGGAAGGGAAAAGTGTCGCCGGAGGCACACGGGCTGGTTGAACCGGACGAGGAATCGGAGGCGTGAGCGCGCCGGCGATTTACCTCGCCGGTGCGACGGCCATCGGCAAGTCGGCGCTGGCGCTGCGCCTGGCCGAGCGCCTTGGGGGAGAGATCATCTCGGTGGACTCCATGCAGGTTTACCGCGGGCTCGACATCGGCACGGCCAAGCCAAGCGCAAACGAGCAGGGGGAGACGCCGCATTACTTGATCGATGTGGCCGGGCTCGACGAGCCGTTCGACGCCGCGCAGTTCGTCCGCTTGGCCAAGCGGGCCGAGGAGGCGATTCGATCGCACGGTATGCGGGCGATTTTCTGCGGTGGCACTGGCTTGTACTTTCGCGCACTGTTCGATGGCTTGGGCGAAAGCCCGCCCGGCGACGATTCGCTCCGCGCCGAGTTGGAGGCAATGCCGTTGGAGGAACTGCTCGTGGAGTTGGCGGCGAAGGACCCGGAGGCGTTCGAGGCGGTGGATCGGCAGAATCCGCGCCGGGTCATCCGTGCGGTGGAGGTGATCCGGCTCACCGGCCAAGCGTACTCAAGCCAGCGCATCGGGTGGGACGTGCTTGGCCAAGCGCCGGCGAATCTTTTCTGTGTCACCCGCGAAATGGACAACTTGAACGCACGCATTCACGAGCGGGTGGATCGGATGTTCGAGCAGGGCCTGGTCGCCGAAACGGAAAGTTTGGCCAAGCGCGGCCTGCGCGAAAACCGGACCGCCTGCCAAGGGCTTGGCTACCGGCAGGTGCTCGAGCATCTCGATGGCGGGCTTGGCTTGGCCGAGACGGTGGAGTTGGTGAAGGCCCGAACGCGGCGGTTTGCCAAGCGCCAGCGAACATGGTTCCGCAACCAAATGAACTGCCAGTCAGTCGAGTGGACAGGTGGGGATTCGGCGGAAGTTTGCTGCGAGCGCCTACTCGGGATGATTGAGTGACGCCGAATTACGGCGCGGGTGGCCTGGGAGAGTGAGCGGGCGGTTTGCCATGCTCGCCGCGCGAGCCGGGGCGGCGTGGATGCTTGTCACCGTTTTTTCCGTTGCGGAAACCGGGGCGACCGTTGGGGCCGCCCCTGAAGCGATCGCGGGAAGCTGGTGGTCGCAAATATTTCTCGAACTTCGCTAGTTGTTCTTCGGTCAGGTCGCCGCGGAGCTTCTCCTTGAGCTTTTCGGTGGAGGCATGCATACGCGGGCGTAGTTCCTCGAACGCCAGCTTCATTTCCTCACGGCTTGCCTTGAATGCCGACTCGACCTTGGTGACCTGCTCGTCGGTGAGTTTGAGGTCGCGTTGTATGCGCTTCATCAGCCAGTTCAATTGACCTTCCATCCGCGAGCCGGAGGGGTGCTCTGGGCCGTGGGGGCCGCGTTCGCGGGGGAATTGCCGGGGAAACGCTCGGCCCGGTTTTGGTGTTCCGTAGTCGTCGACAATGCTGCCGGTCACTACGCCGACTGCGAAGATGACCACAACGGCCAGTATGGGTTTCCAAGCGTTCACCACGTGTACTCCAGATCGTCGAACGAAGCCAACATCACCGTCTCAAAGTCGGCCGTCTCGAGTTCACCCGCTGCCTGGCCGGTGGATGTGTCTGCCGGCTCCCCCGCGGAGAACAGCACCGCGAGCAACATTACGCCGAGGCAGGGGGCGACGGCGCGCCAAAGCATGCGCGACCAGACGGTCAGCGGGTCGGGCGTGAGCAGCTCGCGTAGGCGTGCCATGATGCGTTTCTCGAACGCGTACGGGACGTGTTCGTTCCCGGACAGGTTTCGGGCGAATCTCAGGAACCGCTCGTCGGCCGAGCTGGTCTCGAGTGCGTGCTGTTCCCGGATCCGTGCCATCACCCGGGCCGCGAAGCCGACCGGTATCCGATCGTCATTTTGAACGGATTTTGCCAGCTTCAGGAACTGTTGCTCTGTCTCGTTGGCCTTCATTTGCCCGTATTCGTTGACGTCATGCGGTTTCATGGGGTTACAACCTTTTTTCCTTTATGAGAAATCGCTCCACGGCGGCGCGCATTTCCTTGCGGGCGCGAAACGCCTGCACCTTCACGAGCGACTCGGACCAGCCGGTGATTCCGGCGATTTCCCTGATCGAGCGCCCCTCGAGCTCCTGCAGCGTAAGAACGATCCGCGCCCGGTCGGAGACTTGATCGAGCACCGTGTGCACCAGTTCGCGCGCCTGTTCCAGCCCCTCGTGGTCGTCGTCGGAGGGGATGTTGCCGAGGCGATCCTGCCAACTCTCGTCCTCAAAGAGCATGTCGCTGATCGTGTGCTCGGGCCGGTTGCGCTTGCGGCGGAGGGCGTCGTAGCAGGTATTGACCGAGAGCCGCATGAACCAGTGCTCGAACGGTGCCGTGCCCTTGTAGCTGCCGAGTTTCTGGTGGGTCTTGGTGAAGATCGCCTGCACCACGTCCTCGACATCCGACTCATTGCGAAAATATTTCCGCGCCATGCCGAACACGCGCGGCTGGTAGCGGATGATCAATTCCTCGAAGCAGTCCACCTCCCCGCCGACCACGATCCCGATCAACTCCTCGTCGGTTCGAACGTCGGTCTCGGGGGCAGTTTCGGTTGCTTGCATCGGACTTAACGGCGCGATCCCGCGTGAACACTAACACCCCCAGACAACATTTGTTGCCCAAAAGTTACAACGGATGTGGATGGCTTAAGTCACTTGCTGCCTGGCATCCGGTTCACGCATGGCCTGGCTCTTGCCAAGCGACGGGGTTTGGGCAACAGTCCCACCGCAGTTTATGCCAAGCAAAGACGATATTTTAAATGCACTCAAGGCGGTCAAATACCCCGGCTACTCAAGGGACATAGTCTCCTTCGGCATCGTGAAGGATGTTGCCGTGGCCAACGGCGCGGTCAGTGTCGCCATCCATCTGACCAGCGCCAACGCCGAGGTCGCCCAGCAGCTCAAGTCCGACTGCGAGGCCGCCCTCAAGGCGATCGACGGCGTGCGCGTCGCTCATGTTCAGGTACAGCAACCGCCGGGAGGCGGTCAGGCGCAACCCGGCACACCCACTCCAGGCCAAGGGCCGCAAAAGGCACCCGGCATCGCACGCGTCGTCGCCGTGGCCAGCGGCAAGGGTGGCGTTGGCAAGTCCACCGTCTCGGCGAACCTGGCCTGCGCCTTGGCCAAGCGCGGCGAAAAAGTCGGCCTGCTCGACTGCGACATTTATGGGCCAAGCATCCCGCTGATGATGGGCGTCAACGAGCGCCCGTCCGTCACCGAGGGCGACGAGAAACTGGTGCCGCTCGAGAGCCACGGCGTCAAGCTCATGAGCATGGGCTTCCTGCTGCAGGACGACCAGCCGGTCATTTGGCGCGGGCCGATGATCATGAAGACGATCCAGCAGTTTGTGATGCAGGTGGACTGGGGTGAGCTGGACTACCTGCTGGTTGACCTTCCTCCCGGCACCGGCGACGCGCAGCTGTCGCTGTGTCAGACCGTCCCGCTTGACGGCGGGGTGATCGTGACCACGCCGCAGGAAGCGTCGCTCGGCGTCGTGCGCAAGGGCATCGAGATGTTCCGCAAAGTCAACGTGCCGATCCTCGGCATCGTCGAGAACATGAGCTACTTCACCACGCCCGGCGGCGAGCGTGTCGAGATCTTCGGCCACGGCGGCGGGCGGGACGAGGCGGCGCGGCAGGGCATCCCGTTCCTCGGCGAGATGCCGCTTTTCACCGAGATCCGCAAAGGCGGCGACGACGGCGTGCCGGTGGTTGTCAGCCATCCCGACTCCCTCCCCAGCGAAGTTTTCCACCAAATAGCCCGCCAGCTACAGGATCAACTGGCCGGTTCGGCGGGGTGATTTTTTTACCGAAATTGCCCATTTAACCTGTTGACAAGATGGGGAGGTTTAGTAGGTTGCGCGGCCTTTTCGCTGGTCAGCGATTTTTTTGAACGATGCCCAATATCAAGTCCAAGTCAGCCAAGCGCCGGATGCGCAGTGATGCGGCCAAGCAGGCCCGCAACCGCTCTGTGAAGACGACCCTCAAGAGCGCCGAGCGTCGTCTCAATGATGCCATCAAGGAGGGCAACAAGGAAATCACCCAGGCCGCTTTGAATGCCGCTTCATCCGCATTTGACAAGGCAGCCAAGCTCGGGGTCATCCACTCCGCCAAGGCCGACCGCAAAAAGTCACGCTTGGCCAGCCGCGCCAACCCCGCTGCCTAAGCCAAGAGCGACCCTCACAGGATTTTGAAGCCCCACCGAGTGCGGGGCTTTTTTTGTTCGGCAGGGGTAGGGAAAACTACTCGGTGCGGTAGCGCATGGTGACGACGGCACGCACTTTCTTCTCGATGGTCGATGTGTCGTACATGCCCCAGCTCGATGTCTCGGTGGAGTTGGGCTGGGTGATTTGGAAGATGCCCTGCGAGGCGGAGATGATGTTGGCCACCCGGTTGCCGCTGCTCCTGGCCAGGCGCTCGGCCCGGAGCTTGGCGTTGTCGGCGGCCCGCTCGAGCAGGTCCAGTTTCAAATCCTCGAGCTTGGTATAGTAGAAACTGGGCGGGTAGGAGCGGAACGCGATGCCCTGCCGGATGAGTTGCGTGGACTCCTTGGCCAGGCGCTTGGCCAAGGCGACGTCGGTCGTTGTGACGGTGAACGTTTGTGTGAGCGTGTGGCTCTCAATTTCCGAGGTGGTGTGGCCCTTGGCATCACGCTTGTAGTGGGCGCTCGCGTTGATGGTGCCCTCCTCGATGGCCTCATCGGTGACGCTATGCTGGAGCAGAAAATTCATCGTGGCGGTGAAGTGCAGTTGGATCTTGTCGTAGCCATCGACCGGGTCGGCAGCCCGTACCGAAATCTGCCCACGCCACGTGGCGAGGTCGGAGGTGATATCCTTCTCGGCAACGCCCTTGACCGTGACGCCGTCCGTTGCGGATCGCATTTTCTCCAGCGCTCGCCCGCCTATGAGCGCCGACACAATCAGGCCAAGCGACAGAATCGCCGCCACGCCGTACCACGGTTGTTTGCCTACATCAGCCATAAAATCCCCAACTGCACCAAACCAATCACAAAGCCAAGCACGGCGCCAACCCATTCAATGAAGCGGAACTCCTTTTTCATGATGCCGAGCAGCATCTCCTCCAGCTTGTCGCTGGAAAACGCCTCCACCTTCTCGCGGACCACCGTCTCGACGTCCATGTTTTTCTCGAGGTGACTCATGAACATCTCGCCCAGTTCCGGCACCGCCTTGGCCAGGCACTCGACCAGTGCGTGCTTCACCTTGGCCACCATGTCGGAGCCGAGGAACGTCGATACGATTGGGATGGTCTCCATCAGGTAGGTTTGTAGGAACTCATCCAGCTTCGCCTCGATCGTCTTGGTGGCGTGGGCAATGAACTCCTCGCTCTGAAGTTGCTTGCGTATGTCCTCCATCGAGAACAGCTCGCGAGCGACCAGTTGGCCCAGCTTTTCCGCCAGCGCCTTTTGCCGCTTGGGAAACACGCCCTGCACGCGCAGCCCGAGGATGCGCCGCTCTTGGCGCGGGTGGAACAGCATCCGCACGGCGAGGTGGTTGGTGCCCCAGCCGATCACGGCGGCGATCACCGGCAGCAGGCACCAGGTCCATTCGAATACTTGCGGATCGGCTTCAGGCATCTTTGGTGGGTTGAGTTTCGGTTTTCGGCTTGCGCTTGGGCTGGTCGCCGAAGTGGTTGGTGTTACGTCCGCGCGCCAGTGACACCTGTCGGTGGCGCTCGAGCAGTCGGGCGCGGCGCTCCGGCGTCAGTTCGTCGGCGCAGCGCGGGCAGGACACGCCTTTCTTGTACTTGGGCGACTGCTTGTCCTTGTTTGTAATCGGCCAGCGACAGCCGAAACAAATCTCGTACTCGCCCTGTACGAGCCCGTGCTTCACCGACACGCGATGGTCGAACACAAAACAGTCGCCCTCCCAGAGGCTCTCCGCCTCGGGCGTGTTTTGCAGGTAGTTCAAAATGCCGCCGCGCAGCTGGAACACCTCCCTGAAGCCGTGCTGGAGCATGTAGGCCGACGCCTTTTCGCAGCGGATGCCGCCGGTGCAGAACATCGTGATCTTCGGATGCTTGTCCGGTTCGAGATGTTTCTGCACGTACTCCGGCCACTCGCCGAACGATCCGGTCTTGGGATCGATCGCGCCACGGAAGGTGCCCATCCCGACTTCGAAATCGTTGCGCGTGTCGATCACTGTCACCGCCGGGTCGCTGATCAGCGCGTTCCAGTCGCCCGGCTCGACGTATTCGCCAACGCACTTGCGCGGGTCGGCCTCCGGCGCTCCAAGCGTCACGATCTCCGGGCGCAGCAGCACTTTCATCCGGTGGAAGGTGACCCGTTCAGTGCCGGATAGCCGGGCGGACAACCTGGCCAGGCGCTCGTCGCCGCGGAGGAACCCGAGTACTGACTCCACCCCGGCGCTCGGCCCGGCGATGGTGCCGTTGATGCCCTCGGGCGCAAGGATGATCGTGCCCTGCACCGAGTGGCGCTCGCACTCCTCCTTCAACGGCGCCCGCTTGGCATCAAAGTCGGGCAGGTCGGCAAACTGATAAAATGTGGCAACGGTGGAATCCATGCGCTTGGACAGGCGGATGCGCCGCTTGGCAGGGGAGAATGCGAAAAACCGGCCTCCACAACAAGCCAACGTCATCGACAGCAACTTGACAAGCGCTTGGCCAAGCGGAACGGTCGTCGCGGATGGAACGGGAGCAGGCATACATCCCGTGGCGATTTCTCGGCGGACTCTTCGCACTCACACTGGTGCTGTACTTCGCCGGGTTTAACGGCATCGAGTACCTGCGCGAACGCAAGGGCTCCTGGCGTGTGAACTTCGATGCCGCAGCGGCTGGCGGCCCGACGATGACCATCCGCCAACCAGCGCTGGGCATCGACGGCTTTCGCGTGGTGTTCGAGGGCGCTAGCCCCGCCGGGCTCAAAAGTGGCGGGGTGGCATTTGATAATCCCAAGCTCAACGCGCAGCCGATGGACACGACGCCCGAGAGCAGCCAGGAACTCAAGCAGCGCGCCTTCGCTGTGCCGTTCGGCGAGTGTATCTACCAGGACCTGATGTTCCTGCCCGGCGTGGTGACGATGAACCTGCTGGGCCACGAGATCGAGCTGATGCCCCGCACCCTCGTCATCGACAAAAAAGAAGTCCCGTGGAGCACTCCCGGCAGCCGAATCACCGTTTCACTACCCGCTGAGGCCAAGTAAGTCAGACAGCCTTGAGCTTGGGGAGATCCTGGGAATCGACGAGGCCGACCGGTTCGCGCCTGGTGTTGACGACGATCAGGTCGTCGATGTTGCGCTCATTGAAAACCCGGATGGCGTCGGCGGCCAGAGCGTCTTCGCGGAGGCAGATTGGTTTGCGGGTCATCACCTTGGCCAACGGCTGGTCGAGCACGCTGTCGCCCTTGGCCAAGTGACGGCGCAGGTCGCCGTCGGTGAAGACGCCGGCCAGCTTGCCCGACTTGTTCACGACGCTGACGCTGCCGGACTTGGCCTTGCCCATCACGAGCAGCGCGTCGCGGACGGTAGTGGTCTGCGGGGCGACCGGATTGCGAGCGCCGCTGCGCATGATGTCGGCGACCTTTAGCAACAACGCCCGGCCGATGGCTCCGCTGGGATGGTGCTTGGCAAATTCTGATTTCTTGAAGCCGCGCGCCTCGAGCACGGCCATGGCGAGCGCGTCGCCCATGACGAGCGAGGCGGTGGTACTGGCGGTGGGCGCCATGTTGAACGGGCAGGCTTCCTTTGGCACCTTGACGTTGAGCACGACCTCGGCATGTTGGCCAAGCGTGGATCGTGGCGCGCTGGTCACCGCGACGATCTGCACGGCGAATCGCCGGATGGCCGGCAGCAGGTTGATGAGCTCGTCGGTCTCGCCGGAGTAGCTCAGGGCGAGCAGGATGTCGCCGTCGTTGAGGATGCCCAAGTCGCCGTGCATGGCGTCGACGATGTCGAGCAGCACGGCGGGCGAGCCGGTGCTGGTGAAGGTGGCGGCAATCTTTCGGCCGATGTTGCCGGATTTGCCTACGCCAAGGACGACCAGCTTTTGCCGCTTGGCCAAGGCGGCGACGATCAACCCGACCGCCTGGTCGAACGACTTGGTCAGGTGCGAGCGCACCGCCTTCACAGCGGCGAGCTCGACATCGAACACTTCCCGGGCTCGCTTGAGGTGGGACATGGCCGGGTTACTCTCCGTTGGGGTAGGAACCAAGGATTTTCACGAAGCGGCTGATCCGCTCGAGTTCCTCGATGGCGTTGGCCACTTTCTTGTCTTCGTAGTGGCCGTCGCAGTCGATGAAAAACAGGTACTCCCACGCCTTGCGCTTGCTGGGGCGCGACTCGATTTTGGTCATGTTGAGCCGGTATTTGCGGAACGGCCCCATGACCTCGTGCAGTGCGCCGACCTTGTCCTCGATGCCGATGACGAGGCTGGTGCGGTCGTTTTTCGTGGAGGGACCGCACTTACGGCCCAGCACAAAAAACCGGGGGGCGTTCGCGGCGTTGTCCTGAATGTTGTGGTCGACGATCTGCAGGTTGTAGCGCTCGGCGGCCAGCGACCCGGCAATGGCGGCACTGGCCTTGTCCTCGGCGGCCTTCTCGGCGGCGCGGGTGGTGGAGGAGGCCTCGATGACCTCGACCGACGGCAGGTTTTGCTGCATCCAGACACGGCATTGGGCCAGCGCCTGCGGGTGGGAGTAGAGCCGGCGAATCTTCGTGCGGCGGTTGCCGCGGACGAGGCAGTGCTGAATGGGCATGACGATCTGCGCCACGATCTTGAGCGGGCTGTCGACGAACAGGTCCAGCGTGTGGGTGACGACGCCCTCGGTGGAGTTCTCGATCGGCACCACTCCGTAGTCGGCCCGGTCCTTTTGCACCTCGTCGAAGACGTCCTTGATGGTTTTCTGCGGTGTGTAGCGCAGGCTCGAGCCGAACTTGCGAATGGCGGCTTGGTGGGTGTACGTCGCCTCGGGGCCGAGATAGGCAACGGTGAGCGACTTCTCGAGCGAGAGCGAGCAGGACATGATCTCGCGGTAGATGGCCCGCATTGCCTCCTCGGGGATCGGGCCCTCGTTGAGCTTGGCCAGACGCTGGAAAATCAGCCGCTCGCGGTGCGGCGCGTAAATCTCCTCGCCGGCCTCAAGCTTGATCGCGCCGATGGCCAACGCGTGCCCCGTGCGTTCGTTGAGCAGTCGCACCAGTTTCCTGTCGATGGCGTCGATGGCTTTGCGGTGTTCCTCGAGGCTCATAACCGGTTATTTGTCGTCGTCATCCTCGTCGTCTGCCTCGTTCGGGTCATCGTCGGCTTCATCGGTCTCGTTGTCGAGGGGGAGTTCCTCCTGTGAATCGTCAGCGGGCGCGGTGGCGAGTTCGACGTGAATGCGACGCAGCTCGTCGGCGGCGGGGAGTTCGTCCAGTTCCTTCAGCCCGAAGTGCTCGAGGAAAAACTGGGTGGTGCCGTAGAGCCGGGGGCGGCCGGGGGCGTCGGCCTCGCCGCAAACCTCGATCAACTCGCGCTCGACGAGCGTCTGCACGACGCCATCGACGGTGACGCCGCGAATCTGCTCCATCTCCGAGCGGGTGATCGGCTGCCGGTAGGCGATGATGGCGAGCGTCTCGAGCGCGGGGTGAGAGAGCTTGGGCGGCCGCGGCTTGGCCCCGACGAGCACCTGCAGCCAGGGGGCGAAATCCGGCTTGGTGACAAACTGCCAGTTGCCGCCGACGCAGGCCAGGCGGTAGCTGCGGTCGGCCGCGTCGTGCTCGACGGCGAGTTCCTCGAGCGCCTTCTCGACGGCGCGCACGGTGGCCTTGGCGTACTCCCCGGTTTGTGGCTCGTCCGGCAGCTTCTCCGGCGTCTCCCGGAGCAGCGTGCGCAGTTCACCGGTGCTCATCGGCTTTTGGGCCGAGAAGACGATCGCCTCCAGTATTTGTTTCAGTTCCACTGCGGTCAGGTTGTCACCGGTTCCGGTTGTTCCGGCTTGATCTGCTGCATCTCCACCGGGGCGATGAACATCTCGATCTCGCCGAACAAGTCATCCTGCGTGGCCATCAACTGCTTGAGCCGAATCAGTTCGAGCAGCGCGAGGAACGTGGCCACCACCTCGCCCCGGCTGCGCACACCGTCGAACAGCCCGCTGAACTTTAGCTGATCCACCCGGCCAAGCCGCTCGCGGATGGCCACGATCTTCTCGCTGATGCTCCAGCGATCCTCGACGATTTCGCCCTTGGCAGCCTCACGCCCGGCAACCCGCTGGAGTAGCTCGTTCACCGCTCCGACCAGGTCGAGAATGCTCGCCTCGAGCCGGTTGCCCATGGGCAGCGGGTCGATCGGGATGCTCCCGGGCCGCCGTGTGTAAACCTTCTCCCGCTCGATTTCCAGCCTTTGCAGGTCGTCCGAGGCGTCCTTGAACCGCTTGAACTCCACCAGCCTGCGGATCAGGTCCCAGCGCGGGTCCCCGTCATCCCCGTCATCGTCGTCTCCCACCTGCTCGCTCACCGGCAGCAGTTCGCGGCTCTTGATGTACATCATCGTCGAGGCCATGACGATGAACTCGCCGGCCTGGTCGAGGTCGAGTTGTTTCATCAACTCTACGTACTCGATGAACTGCGTGGCCAGCCCGGTCAGGTTCACCTCGCAAATATCCACCTCCTGCTTTTTCACGAGGAACAGCAGCAAATCCATGGGGCCCTCGAAGACCTTGAACTGAATCCTGAAATCGGGCATGCACGCCGGGGCACAGGTCTGTGCCGTCGGCATACCCTAGTTGAGGAATGCGTCCCTTGGCAATAATCGACTCGCTTGGCGGGCTTGCCGCCACCGGTTGGGGCGGCTAATTTTGCGCGCATGAAAACCTGGCTGACCCCGGTTACCGCCCTGTGCCTCGCTGCCGCCCTGGCCCCGCTTGGCCAGGCGCAGGAACCCGACACCGCGCCGCTTGGCCAAGCGGGCGCACAGAAAAAAGTTTACGTCGTGCCGGTGCGCGACGACATCATGCCGCCGATCGTCTACGTCATTAAGCGTGGAGTGAAAGCAGCGATGGAGGCCAAGGCCGACTGCCTGATTCTCGACATGGAGACCAACGGCGGCCGGGTGGACATCACCGAGGAAATTTTTGACATCATCGGCAAGTTCAAGGGCGAGACCGTCACCTACGTCAACAAGGACGCCTACTCGGCCGGGGCGTTCATCGCCGTGGCAACGCAGAAAATCTATATGGCGCCCCAGAGCGTCATTGGGGCCGCGGCGCCGATCATGATGGGGCCAACCGGCGGAGTGGCTGAGATGCCATCGACGCTGGAAGTGAAGATCAATTCCGCCATACGAGCGAAGATACGCACCCAGGCCGAGAAGAACGGTTACGCCAAAGACGTGATCGAAGCGATGGTCGACAAGACCAAAAAGCTCGAGCGCGACGGCAAGGTGCTCTGTGCCGAAGGCGACATCCTCACGTTGACCAATCGCGAGGCGGAGGCGAAGTACGGCGAGGCCAAGACGCCGCTGCTCTCCTCCGGCACGGTCGGGAGCATCGACGCGCTCATCATCGAGCTGGGTTACGCCGGGGCGCAGCGGGTCGATGTCCAGCCGCTCGGCGTGGAGCAACTGGGCACGTGGATCAACGCTATCAGCCCGCTGCTGCTGCTGATCGGGATCATCGGCCTCTACATCGAGTTTAAGACAGCCGGCTTCGGCGTGTTCGGGGCGATCGGCATCGCGGCACTGGTGGTGTACTTTTTTGGCGGCTACGTCTCCGGGTTGGCCGGCATCGAGTGGGTCGGCATCTTCGTGCTGGGGGTGGTGCTGGTGGCGGTGGAGCTGTTTTGGCTACCGGGCACCCTCATCATCGGCATGGTTGGCGTGGTCTGCATGCTAGTCGCGCTGGTGATGGGCATGACCGACATCTACCCCGACATGCCGTGGTTCCCGGCCGGCGAGGGTAAGGGCGATAGCATGCCGCAGGTCGAGGGCATCGACTTTGCGCTGCCGGACTTCTCCAAGCCAATCCGCGACCTGACGATCGCCTTCCTCCTTTCAATTCCTGTCATTTGGGCCTTGGCCAAGTACCTGCCTCATACGACCCTTTTTGCCAACTTCGCCTCCGACACGGCCAGCGGGGTCGAGTCGGTGGCCGCCGTGGCAGCCGCGGTCGATTCGCGGTTAGGCCAGGTCGGCGAGGCCACCACGCCGCTGCACCCCGGCGGCAAGGCGATGTTTGGCGATGACATGTGCACCGTCGTCACCCAGGGTGAGATGATCGCCGCAGGCGCACACGTGAAAGTGATCGGCCAAGTGATCGGCCACCGCGGCAGCGACCTGCTCGTCATCGAGGCCTGAGCGCCTGGCCAAGCGGAACACCGGATGGGCGAGGGGATTGCCAACACCATTTATTTCGCCTACGGGTCAAACATGTGCCCGGAGCAAATGGCGGCACGTTGCCCCGGCGGCCCGGCGCTTGGCCGGGCGGAACTGAGCGACTGGCGCTTCCTCATCAACACCCGCACCTATGCCACGATTGAGCCGTCACCCGGTGCGGTGACCCACGGCGTGCTCTGGTCGCTGACGCTGCGGCACATCACCGAGCTCGACCGCTACGAGGCCGTCGTCGAGGGCATGTACCACAAGACCAGCCTGATCGTTCAAAAAGCCGGCGATCCGGTGGAGGCACTGGTGTACATCGATTCCGTTTGCGAGCTCGGCCAACCGAAGCCGGGCTACCTCCAAACCATCCTCGATGGCGCGGCGAACTTCGCTCTGCCGACGGAGTACATCGCCGACTTGGCCCGGGACTGGGGCGAGGCGAACGCTACTTCCGGGCCGCGGGAGTGATGGAGAGTTTCACTCGTTTGCCCTTTCGCAACACCTCGATGCCCACCGGCTTGCCGACCTTCACCGCGTCGAGCGCGTAGGTGTAATCGTAAATGTTGGTGATGTCCTTTCCGGCGAAATGGACGATGACATCGCCGCCCTTTAGCCCCGCTTTGTCGGCCGGGCCACCGCCGCGTACGCCGGTCAGCAACACCCCTTTCACGTCCTCCGAGGCGTAGTCGGGGATGGTGCCGAGGTACACGCGGATGGCATCGCGACTGCCGCCCTGGTCGGATTTTTCGACTTTCAAATAGTCCGGCCGGTCGCCGCCCCCGGCCAGGTCGCGCACCATGTTCCCGGCGAACTTCGTGATGCGCTCGAGCCCTTCAAAATTCAGCGTGTCGGTGTCGTCGGCTGGCCGGTGGTATTCCTTGTGGCTGCCGGTGAACCAGGCGAGCACCGGAATGCCCTTGGGATAAAACGACGTCGTGTCCGTCGGTAGATAGGGATCCTGTTGCAGCGTGAGATCGAACCCGGCAAGGACATTTCGGCGCTCGATCAGTTTCTTCCACGCGCTCGATGAGCCGACGCCCTGCAGCGTGAGCTTGTTGTTGCGGAGACGGCCGACCATATCGAAGTTCAAGTAAGCGACGACGTTGCTGAGGTTCACCGTCGGCTTGGCGGCGTACCGCGCCGAGCCGATCAGGCCAAGCTCTTCGCCGGACCAAAAGCTGAAGATCACGCCTCGTTGAAACTCAGCCGGCTTGGACTCCCGGCGCTTGGCCAGGTGCGCGGCCATCTCGAGCAACGCCGCCACGCCGGATGCGTTGTCGTCCGCGCCATTATGCACCATGCCTTCCTCGTCCTTGACGCCGAAGCCGCCGGTCTCGCCGCGGCCAAGGTGGTCGTAATGCGCGCCGAGCATGACGTACTCGGTCGGCTTGGTCTTGTCCGCTTGGCCAAGCGGAGGCAACAGGGCGATGAGATTGCTGTCCTGTTGGCGGATGCGTTTGATGGAGGTTTTTATGTTGAGAACGATACCGGGCAGCGAGAGACCGTGGACGGTGTGTGGATTTTCCTTATCGAGTGACGTCTGCAGTTGCTTGAGTGACTTGCCGTAAAATTGAACCAGCGAGTTACCGATTTCGCCGCTGATCGAAAGGACCGGGATGCCCGCGCCGGCCATGCTGGTGTCGAAGCTCAGCTTGGCCAAGGCGCCGGGGTTGGGGGAGTTCGGGCCGGTGACAACGAGCAACGCCTTGGCGCCGTTGTTTCGCGCAATAAGTGCCTTGTAGCGAAGGCCGGCGTAGCGGTTGAGTTCCTGCCGGCGATCGATCGGGATGTCCTCCGGCACGTAGCGAAGAACCATCACGATTTCGTCCTTCACGTCGAGGTCGCCGTACGAGTTGTAGCCGACACCGAGTTCGCCCGGCTTGGTCAGCCCGTAGCCGGCGAAGACCACTTCGCCCTCGACCACGCCGTTGGCCGAAAACGCCAGCGGTCGGAAATCCTTGCCCAACTCGAAGGCTTGATCCTCGCCGGTGTGGCCTCGGAGGATCATGCGGTTTTCCGGTTTCACCAGCTCCACGCCGCCGGTGAACTCGAATGTGTGATTGAAGCTATCCTGCTCGGAGCCAAGTGGTTGCAGCCCAGCCTTGGCCAGGTGCTGGCGAATGTAGTCGGCCGCCTTGCGGATGCCTTCGCTGCCGGTGCGACGGCCCTCCAGTTCGTCCGAGGCAAGGTAGGCGACGTGTTCTTTCAAGTTATCGATCGAGACGCCGGGCGACAGGGCGGCTTGGCCGGATTCGCGTTCCGACGCTTGGCCAAGCGCGGCCAGTGCGCCCGGGTGATCCCACTTGGCGAGGAAAAGTTGCGACTGCTTCTCCGGCGTGGCGTTGGAGGTCCAGCAAAGCTGGGAGCCGTCCGGCGAGAAAACCGGCAGGCCATCAAAACCGGTGCGCTCGGTGACGCGGATCGGCTCGCGTTGGCCAAGCGCATCGACGAGGTACAGCTCGAAGTTGGTGAAACCAAGCTTGTTGCTGGCGAAAATAATGTAGTCGCCGGACGGATGAAAATACGGCGCCCACGACATCGACTTGAAGCTGGTGATTTTGCGGACGTCCGAGCCGTCGAGTTTCATTGTATGAATCTCCGCCACCGTGCCGGACTTGTTAAATCTCCGCCAAACAATCCTCGAGCCGTCCGGCGAAAAAAACGGGCCGCCGTCGTAACCGGGCGTGCGGGTCAGACGGGTCTGCTCCGAGCCGTCGGTGTTCATGATGTAAATTTCGCCAAAGTACGAGAGGTCGATCGCGCGCAGTTTTTTCTCCTCATCCGTGAGGTCGCCGGCGTAGGCGCTGCGGGTGGAACCGAAAACAATCCTCGAGCCGTCCGGCGAGAAGCCGGCCTCGGCGTCGTAGCCTCGCGCGGTCGTGAGTCGGCGCAGGCCGGTGCCGTCCGGGTTGGCGGTGAAGATGTCCATTGTCTCGTCGTAATCCCACGAGTAACGGCGCTGCTTGCCGGAAGCGCGAAAATCGAGTTCCGCCTTCTGCTTGGCCTTGGCCTGTGGGTCGTGATGCGTCGAGCCGAAGAGCACCCGCTTGCCGCTGGGGTGAAAAAACGCGCAGGTGGTTTTGCCGTGACCGGGGGAGATGCGGGCAGAGTCGCCGGTTTCAAAGTCGAGTGTATAAATCTGGTAGAACGGATTGCCGGCCTCGCGTTCGCTCTGGAAAATCAGCCTCGAGCCGTCGGCGCTGAAGTAGCCTTCGCCACTGCGTCGACCCTCGAAGGTGAGCTGCCGGACGCGGGAGAGAAACGCGCCTTGCCCCTCGGCGGCGTGCGCGCCTGGCCAAGCGGCAGCGAACAGTGCGGCGGCGAGGAGCGCGTTTGGCTTGCTGAAAGAACGGCCTGTCATTTCGCCGCTAGTTTTAGTTTCAACCGGCCCGGTTTTCAACTAATAGCTTGGCCGTGATCCGCATCGAGACTGTCGAAAACCGAACACAGCTCCGCGAGTTTGTCCGGTTTCCGCTGCGTATTTACTCCGGCGACTCGCCGTGGGTACCGCCGATTTGGCGCGAGGAAATGATGCGGCTCGACCGGGCGCGCGGTCCGTTTTTTGCGCATTCGGACGCGGCGCTGTTCCTCGCGCTGGACGCCGCCGGCGAGCCGGTCGGGCGCATCGCCGCGATTCGGTTCAACCGCCACCTCGAGGTGTACGGCGACGGCGTTGGCTTTTTCGGCTTCTTCGAATGCGTCGATGACGAGTCGGTGGCTGGGCGCCTGTTTGCGGCGGCGGTGGAGTGGCTGCGGGGGCAGGGGCTCAAGCGCATGCGTGGCCCGGCGAGTTTCACCATCAACGAGGAGATCGGGTTGCTGATCGAGAACTTCGACGAGCCGCCGACGCTGCTCACGACGTGGAACCCGCCGTATTACCAGCGGCTGGCCGAGTCGGCCGGCTTGGCCAAGGCGGAGGATTTGCTGGCGCGCGAGGTGGCGTTTGCCGACGTGGATATGCGCTATCTCGAGCGCTTGGCCAAGGCGGGAGCGCGGAATGGCCAGGTGACGATTCGCCGGGCGAACCTGGCCAAGCTCGAGGCGGAGGTGGATATCCTCATGAAGATTTATGCCGAGGCATGGAGCGAGAACTGGGGCGCGGTGCCGTTCAGCCATGACGAGTTCCAGAAACTGGCTGGGGACCTCAAGCCGTTCCTGCTGCCGGAGTGCACGCTGATTGCCGAGTACGACGGAGAACCGGTGGGCATCTGCGTGGCGGTGCCGGATGTCAACGTGGCGGTCAAGGCGTGCGGCGGCCGGCTCGGGCCGCTTAGCCTGCTGCGTTTTATGCTCGCGCGCCGGCGCATCGACCTGATCCGTGGCCTGGTGGCGGGGGTGCTGAAGGCGCACCGGAACAAGGGCATCGAGTCGGCGTTCGGGGCGCGGATCGCCAGGGCGCTGCTGGACAGCCGCTACAGGCGGATCGAGTTTTCGTGGATGCTCGAGTCGAACTTTCGCGTCCATCGCGTGCTGGAAAACTCCGGCGCAAAAGTGACCAAGCGCTGGCGCGTTTACGAGCGCGAACTCTAAGCCCCTCACCCCTGCCCCCTCACTTCTTATGAACGACGTCCTTGTCGCAGTGGGGGCAGTGGTATCTGCCGGTGGCCTGCTCGGTGGCGTCCAGCTTGAGGCTTTGGCCGCACTCGGCGCAGTCGACGACTTCCGGGATTGGCTCGCGGCGTTCCCCCTCGGGAACCAACTCGGGGTCGATTGAGTGAAGAATCCCGATGGCGGCAGCCTTGGGATCAGCGGCACCGGTGATGGGGCGGCCGATGACCAGCCAGTTCGCCCCGGCCTGCACGGCCTCGGCCGGTGTCATGGTGCGTTTTTGATCGTCCGCCTTGATCGTCGCGGGGCGGATGCCGGGCGTGACCAGTTGAACGTCATCGCCGAGCTCGGCGCGGAGCATCCCGATTTCCTGCGGCGAACAAACCAGTCCGCGCAACCCGGCACCGGTGGCCAGCTTGGACAGGCGCAACACCTGTTCCTGCACGCTGCCCCCGACGCCCAGCTCGGCGAGGTTGTCGTCGTCCATGCTGGTGAGCACGGTGACGGCGAGGACGAGCGGCGGCTCGGCCCGGAGCATGGCGGCTTGCTCGTGGGCGGCGTTCTCGGCGGCGGTGAGCATCTCGGTGCCGCCCGAGGCGTGGACGGTGGTCATCTGTACGCCAAGGTCGGTGGCGGCGATGACGGCCTTGGCCACGGTGTTGGGGATGTCGTGGAGCTTCAGGTCGAGAAACACTTTCGTGCCGGTCGCGCGGAGTTTACGGACGATGTCCGGCCCGCCGCTGACAAACAACTGCTTGCCGACCTTGAACGCGCCGACAAGGGGGGCGAGTTCCTCGGCGAGTTTCAGGGCCTTCTGCGGGCTGGGTAGGTCGAGCGCGACGATGATTGGATTATCCACGACGGCAGTCTAGTGGGGTGCGTTGGATTGTCAGGCGGTTTCGCCGATCGCCTGCGCCTCGTCGGCGAGCATTTGCTTGAGATTCCCGACGTGCCACTCGATGCCCTCGATGAACGACTTGAGCAGCCCTTCGAGTTTGCCTTGCCACAACACACCAAGCTTGAGTGTGGGAAAGCCGGGCAGCGGAATGGCGCGCACGCCCGGGACGCGCCTGGAGGAGGGCGACACGACACCGATGGCGATGCCGAAGCCCTTGGCTGCGAGTTTCTCCGCCAGGTCGAACGAGTTCACCTCGAGCGTCGTGTGCCAGTCCACGCCCGCGTCGGCAAGGCCGGTGCGGAAGATTTTTGTCACCGGCTCATCCGCCGGCAGGCAAATGAGTGGCTCGGTGATTTTTCGCGACGCAAACAACTCATCGACTGACTTGATTTTTGACGACCGCTTGGCCACCAGCACCAGCGGGATTTCGAGCAGCGCGTGCCCCTCGATGCCGGGCGGCGGTTCCTTCTCGAGCACGGTTACGGCGACATCGATCTCGCGCGCGAGCAGCGCGGCCTCCAACGCCGGTTGATGTCCGGGTTGCAGCGACACCCTCAAATCGGGCCGGTTCTCGCGAACCTTTTCCATGATCGCCGGCATGTGGTCGCT
>QOAX01000033.1 GCA_003972865.1 Verrucomicrobiota bacterium
GGTTGCTCAACTGTCTGCATATTAATTGGGCGGCAGTTGCAGCTCTCTCCCCCCTGTCAGAAAGGCGGCTGGCCAAGCTGCCTTATTTTTGTCGAGTCAAGCAGTTTGCTTTTAACGCCATCTGGTTTGGATTCATCAAATTTAATTGAACCCAAGTACCCTAATATGCCTTTTATCAAGTTTGCCAAATCCTTTATAAATATTTCAGCGTTGACTCCAAGATTCAACCTTAATGGTGGCTTTTTTATTTCAAGAAATCTAAGACAGGCAGAAGCCATGTCGTCTACGTACAAGAACTCTCTCCTTGGATTGCCTGTTCCCCATAATGTCACAGATCCACTGCCACTAGACTTGGCTTCGTGAATTTTTCTTATGATCGCAGCCATTACGTGACTATCTTGCAAGCTATAATTGTCACCTGGACCATATAAACTGGCAGGCAAAATAGAATGGTAACTTAAATCATATTGCCTGCTGTACTCCTCGCACATTTTCATTATGCTTATTTTTGCAAGGGCATATGGTTCGTTTGTTGATTGTAGACCCCCGGTTAGCAGGTAATCCTCTTTAATTGGAATTTTTGAATCAGTTGGATAAACGCAATTACTGGACAAATAAATTAACCTTTTTACCCCAGCTAAATAAGACCCGTGAATTAAATTGGTTCCTATGGCTAAATTCTTATAAATGAATTCCGCTCCATATTTTTTGTTTGATTGAATTCCACCAACTTTGCCTGCCGCTATAATCACGGTATCTGGCTGGACCTCTTTCAGGAAACTAAAAGTGTCAGTTTGCAATTCTAAATCCAGATCCCTTCTACTTACGGTAATAATATCCGCACATGTTTGTTTGGATAAAGCCGAGACGATGGCTCTACCTGCCAAACCATTATGACCAGCTACGTGTATCTTAGAGTAATCCAATTTTTTTTTCTACATCCACATCTTCGAAATGCCAATGATCCAGAGCATGAAATAGACCATTCATAGATTTTCAAAAACCTCTCAGTGTGCCAAATTGACTCACCTAATACATTCTGTTAGGCTTCCAGAAAAGATGAGCGATAGTTATATTCACTCTCTCTTCATTAGGTATAAATGAAAATGATTAACCGAGTCATGGCCAATGAGGAGGCGTTCCACCTTGTATTGGCTGCTGTTATTGGGGTTTTTGGCGGTTTGGTGAATTTTGCATTCCTAAAGTTGGTGGCTTTGATCCAGTGGATTGTCTTCCAACAATCGGGGGATTCGGCTGTTTTGGCGCAAGATCTGGATTCATTTTTTCGGATTCTTGTTCCGACTTTGGGCGGAATTCTGGCCGGAATGGTACTTCTTTTAAGATCGCATCTTTCTGGTATTCAAAAACCTACGAATGTTTTGGAGGTTATTGCCGTGGGTGACGGCCGCATCGGGATGCGGTCAACTCTGGTGAATGCTTGGTCATCCCTTTTGAGTATCGGAACGGGTGCGTCGATTGGCCGGGAGGGAGCGATTACGCAGCTAACGGCCACATTTGCCTCTAAATGGGGGCAATTTCATCAATGGCAGCCTTATCGGCTTCGATTGATGGTGGCATGTGGAGCAGCGGCCGGTCTGGCTGCAGCCTACAATGCCCCGATTGCTGGAGCCCTTTTTGCCGCCTTGGTTTTGGTGGGGAATTTTTCGATGAATCTTTTTGCCCCTTTGGTCATGGCCTCAGTAGTGGCCACGATGGTATCGCGGTTTTGGTTCGGCATTGAGCCTTGGTATGAATTACCTGAATCGATTGATTATGGCCAAGCGGCCCGTTTCTCCCAAATGGGCTGGTTTTTGATTTTGGGAATTATTTCCGGGGTTGGAGGTGCTTTTTTTCTTAAATCAATTCAAAACACCCAGTCCGCGACTGGTAAATGCGCTTGGCCAAGCTGGGCGAAACTTGGCTTGGCCGGCTTGGCAGTAGGCCTGATTGCGTTGGTTTTCCCGGGTGTCTGGGGGAACGGTTACGAGATCACGAACCAAATTCTGCACGCGGGCTCATCTGAAACTGGGTTTTCGGGACTTATCAGGGGCTCCGTCCTCTCAAATCTTCCAGCTTGGCAGATTTCGCTGGTCGTGTTGGCTGGCTTGTTGGTTGCCAAGTTTGTCGCAACAGTTTGCACGGTTGGGGCTGGGACGGTCGGCGGTGTTTTTACGCCAACGCTGTTTCTTGGTGCTGGGCTTGGGGCGGCCTTTGGCCAAGCGCTTGGCCTGCTTGGTTTTGCGGAGGGGGTAGACATTCCCGAAGTTGGCACATTGGAGGAGTGGTTGGGATTCCGAAACGATACTTCCGGTGAGTGGCGAACTCCCACTGCCGCCTTTGCGTTGGTCGGCATGGGGAGTGTCCTTGCGGCGACGACGCGCTCGCCGTTGTTGGCCATGATCCTGATTTTTGAAATCTCGCTGAAGTACGAATTGATGCCGCCGTTGATGATTGGCTGCGTGGTGGCGACATTGGTTTCGCAGAAGCTGCACAAGGCGTCGGTTTACTCGGCACCGCTGCATCGGCGCGGGATGGTGGTGGATCAGGAGAGTCGTCGAATGGGTTCGGCCACAGATCGCTGTATCGGTGACGTGATGGTGGAGCCGACTTCGCCGATTAAGGAGACAGCCGCCTTGCCGGAAATCTCGGAGATATTCCTGAACAGTCCACGAAACTATCTGCCGGTGCTGAGTGTGGACAAACGGCTGGTGGGGGTGATTTCACTTCAGGACTTGAAGGCTCACCTCAACGCGGGGGACGAGTTGCGGGCAGTGATCGCGCTGGACTTGATGCGCCCACCGGAAACGTTCCTCACACCCAATTGCCGGTTGATGGATGCGCTGCCAGAGATTATGGGATCTGAGATGGAAATGATTCCGGTGGTGAACTCGAACCGGGAGATGCGCCTGGTTGGCTCGGTGTCGCGCAGCAAGACGCTTGGGCTGATGTCGGAGGCGATCGCCAAGAGCGGCGAGGAAAACACAATCTGAAGTCACAACCTGCGTACGCTTGGCCAAGAGCCCCGGCTACTCTCCAACCCCGACGAAGTGGATGTCGACCAGTTCTCCCGGATGGATGTCCAACTTGATTCGTTTCCCATCAAGATCGACCGTGCTTGGTTTCCCATCAGGATCAACCAAATCAATCGTGAACGGCAAGACTTTTTTGTAGGCGGTTCTGCTCCGGAGAACGCCGCTCCCGACCGCCTCGAGCCGGTTGCTGACCTTGGAGATCGTAGCCCGTGCAACTTGTCTATCGACTCCCAACCATGAAAAGAAACCGGATGAAGAGAGGCGCCGGGTTCTTATTTCAACTTCCATTCCGACCTCGGGTTCCAAGAGAATGGGCTGCGGGACGTAACCAACAATTTTTTTGATTTCCGATGAACTGATGGTCGCGATCGTCTCACCGGATTGAACGCTTTCCCCGGTTTGCTTGCTGATGCTCCCTATTTCCCCATCAATGGGAGAATACAAAACGATGTCATTGAGCAACCCCTCCACGCGGCTCAGGCCCTGGTCGAGTCTCTCAATCTGGGCCTGGTCCAACTGGCTTGCCGGATCATTTTCCTGCGCCTCACGCAAGGCCTGTTCTATCGAGGCCACCAATTCGGTTTTTTGCTGGACCTGCACCGCGTAGGAATCGCGATTTGTCTCGGCCTTGTTGTAAACCGACTCTGAAACGAGATTGTCCTCGAACAGGCTCTCGATCCGCTTGAATTCCTTCTCGGAATGCTGGAGTTCTATCTTTAAGGCGGCCACTGACGTCCGCTCGTTCAACCAATCCAATCGCAGCTGGTTGTAGCTCAGGGCAGTCCTGGCCCGCTGCATGGGGTCTATGGTCAGGGTGAGCAAATCGACCTGCGCCCGGACCCACTCCACAGTGGCGTCAGCAAAGTCCGGATCCATCGAATAATCAATATAGGCAATTGGATCGCCTTTTTTCACGGAATCGAAACGGCCAACTTTAACCTCTGTCAACAACCCAGCACGGGGGCTGGAAAGGATGATGTTTTCCGATCGCGCCTCGCCCACCACGGAGGACGGACTGACCTTGCTCCACCAGAGAATTATCACCCCGATAATGCAGAGCAGAAACACGATGACCGGCAGAACAATCTGGCGGAAATCCTGCCACTTTTGTTCGGCTGGTATGGGAATGGGCTGTTTGTCGCTCATGAACTAGACTTCTGATTCCGCCTCTGCCTTTAATCCGGTCACTCGGGACACGCCGTCCATTTCGCGAAGCTCAGCCAGCAAATCCTCCAGGCGTGAGGGATCCCGCAAAAGCAGCCGATAGGAAAAATCCATTCCCAAGGAACCCTCGGCCGTCCGCTCACTCACACAACGGGAACGGCGAGCATGACGCCCGAGTGTATCATTCAACGCCCCAATTTCCGGGGCAGGGCGCACCCAATGGAGGTTGAGAATGGTGTCATACCGGTGCCGGGTGCCAAAAGAGGTCACCCGAATGTAGAACATGATCATGCAGATCATCAGGCACCCAGCGACGGCCGTCGCAAATTTCAGCGTGCCACAGGCCATGCCAATGACGATGACCGAAAGGATGTAGGAGGTATCCAGCGTGTCCCTGAGTATATTGCGAAATCGCACGATGGCAAAGATGGCCATCAAGCCAAAGGCCGTCACCAGGTTGTTGGACAGAACAAGCATCACCATCGAAACGATCGTGGGAATCACCACCAGGGAATTCACAAATGACCGGGAATAGGACAACCCGGTATGCGTGAACATATAAACCCAGGCAATGGCATGCCCGCAGACAAAGGCCAGCAGCAACCCCATGAGCATCATGGGAACATCCGTGGGAATCGGGGTGTAGTCACCCTGTAAAAACCAGTGATCCATCAGCCTTTAGTGAACAGGTGCATTTTCCATTGAATGAGCAATTGGCCAACCGCTGGAATCAAGCCCCTCTCGCACGGATTGTTCGCCCATCAAAGTGACTCCATCGACGTACTTGGCCGCCCCGCATTGCACCAGGCCAAATATCCTGACCAGCTCGCGGAACCAGTCCGGGAAACGGTTGGTAAATTTCAACTCCAGCACCACACTGTCGCCAAACACATAATGCGGGTCTTTCATCTCAGTGACCAAATGTGCCCTATGCTCAACCTCAATCCGGGTCTGCCGATCGATCGTGACACGCACCGAGTTGTCATGCCTGCTGGTCCACGCTTCACGGTAGTAGGCGACGTGCGCCTTCGGCGCGGCGTTCAACTCCTGCATGTGATGGATGAACTGCTCGACAGCGGCTCGGTGCGCCGGCTCCCCACTGGACATTTGTTCGGGCAACGGCAACTGCCCCCCCAGCACCTGCTCTAGGGCCTCACGCTTCACGCCGCCCCGTTGCTTCGCGATCGTGTTGTCTGTGCGGCGCTTGATCTCGAAATATACCGGCGACTTCGGCCGATCCTCATAAAAGCGAATGCGCAGCTTGTAGCGGTTTTTGTCCCCGTTGATTGTCGTGTGGTAAAGGCGCAAATCCGGCGAATCAAAATAAAGACTGTGCACCGGGTAGGAGTGGTTGGGCTGGGTCGCCCCGAAAGGGTCCAGATCAAGGTACGAGGACACAAAATCGCGCAAAGCCAAGGCTACATCCTCGCGGATAAGGTACTTGTGCTCGTAGCGTTGTTTTTGCAAATTGTCCGCCAAAATAACATTGTGTCACATTTAAGAACACACACCCACCCTGCCGGGTTTTCCTCAAAAAAAGCCCGAAGGCCGGGCAATTTAACGCCTAATACGCAGTTGTCACGAAAAAGTTACATCGCCCCAGCTTGGCCAAGCGCCTGGCCAGACAAACTGCTCCACGCCTTTTTCAATGGTTGCCAACTCGAAAGACCTTTGGCTAAATCGCCCGCGTGAAACGGTTTTCATTCATCACCACGCTCTTCCTGTCATTTGGCCTTCTGTCCACAGCCCAGGCTGCGGGGCCGGACGATTCTTTCATCCAGGCCTATTCCCTCATTGCCGAGGCGGATAACCTGTCCCGACTCGGGCAGAAAAACACCGCCATCCAGAAATACCGGCAGGCCCGGAATGACCTGGCCGCCCTGCAGTCCGGCTATCCGGACTGGAACGCCGCGGTCGTGAGTTTTCGCATCAAGTACGTGGACCAGAAACTCAAGGCAATAGGCGCCGAGGCGCCGGGGGATGTAAAGGCAACCTCGGCCAAGCCGGCCGCCCTTGACCCCGCCGCCGCACGCCGTGAGATCGCCATCCTCAAGCGAAAGGTTGAGTCGCTCGAAAACGCGATCATCCTCAAGGACGCCAAGCTAAAGGAAGCCCTCTCCGCCGTGCCGTCACCCAAGGAGACCAGGCAACTCGCCAAGCTGGAAAGCGACCTCTCCGGCCTTCGCCAGGAAAACGCCAACCTGAAGGGCGCCATAGACAAGGCCACCGCACAGCTAAAGGACGCCAACACCGGCTTGGCCAAGGCGAAGGCACAGGCCGACTTGGCCAAGGCCCAGGCCGACGCAAAAAAAACCAGAGAGGCACTCGAGCAATCGCAGCAGGAGGTGAAGAGCGCCAAGTCGCAGGCGAACGACCGCCAGGCCAAGCGCCTCGAGAAACAACTGACGGACAAACAGGAGTCCCTCGAGAAAACCGAAAAGGAACTGGCATCACTTAAAACGACAAACAAAAACCTTGAGTCGGAACTCAAGTCGTTCAGAAAGGGGAACCGCGAAAAAGACCTTCAAGCTGAAGTTGAGGCGCTGCAAAAGAAAATGTCGGACAACCAGGGCGAATTGGAGAAAGTTTCGGGCAATCTTGCCGAGATCAAGAACGATAAAGCCTCTCTGGAGGAGGAACTCAAATCATTCAAAAAAGGCAACCGCGAAAAGGATCTCGAGACAAAGGTCAGTTCCCTCGAGAAACAACTGGCCAAGAGCAACAGCCAGCTAAAGGAGACCTCGGGCAACCTGGCTTCCGCAGAAAGCAGCAACGACTCGCTCGAGGATCAGCTCAAGGCCCTGCAAAAAGGGTCCCGCGAAAAGGAAATGCGCGACTACATCAACTCGCTTGAGAAGCGCCTTGCCAAGGCCGAGCGAAAAAACACCAACCCCGCCAGCAAGAGGAAGGGACTTTCCGGCATCTTCAACTGGCGGAAAAAGGATCGGGCCGAGCAGGCCCAGGTGGCTGAGTTGCAGAACCGGCTCGACACCCTGAGATCGCGCCTCGAGATACTCGAGGCCGAAAAAATCCCCTACACCGACGAGGAGAAGAAACTGTTCGCCGAGCCAAAAACGGGGGATCAACCCGCCAACACGCTTCAGGCCAAGATCGCCACCCTGCCGGAGGGCGGCGCGGCCGATTTCAAGGCGGGCCAGGCAGCCCTCGTCGAGGCCAAGTACGGCGAGGCGGAGCAGAAGTTTCTGCACGTCCTCAAGCTGGACGAGGAAAATCCATTGACGCTTGGCAGCCTCGCCATGGCCCAAATGGAACAGGGCAACTACAACGGCGCCGAGACGAGCCTGGCTCGGGCGCTGAAGAACAACGACAAGGACGCCTTCTCCCTGTCCTTGCTTGGCACGCTTCGCTACCGTCAAAAAAAATATGAGGAGGCACGCGATTACCTGGCCAAGGCAGTCAAACTAAATCCGGAGGATGCCAACGCGCAGCACTTCCTTGGCTCGGCGCTCAACAACCTTGGCCAGCGCAAAGCCGCCGAGACAGCGCTGCGCAAGGCGCTCCAGATCAAGCCGGGCCACGCCGAAGCCCACCACAACCTCGCCGTGGTGTACGCCACCCAGAAACCGCCCTTCATCGCCCTGGCCAAGTTCCACTACGAAAAGGCGGTCGCAGCCGGTCGCGCCAAGAACGCCGAACTGGAAAAAATTCTGGGCGGAGAAAAGTAACCTCCATGCTCGGGCAGTACGCCGATGAGTTGAGCGTCTCCACACGCGGCCGCGGGTTTTACGAGATCACCCGCGAGGTGGACGGCTTGGTTTCGGCCAGCGGTTTTTCAACCGGCTTGGCTACGCTGCACGTCCGGCACACATCCGCCTCGTTGCTCATACAGGAAAACGCCGACCCGAGCGTGCGCACCGACCTTGAGTCGATCTTCTCGCGCCTGGCCCCGGACGCCGATCCGGTTTACGAGCACAACTACGAGGGCGACGACGACATGTCGGCCCACATCCGCACCGCGCTGACCAACGTCAACCTCAGCGTCCCCATCTCCGGCGGCTCGATGGTGCTCGGCACCTGGCAGGGTATCTATCTCTGGGAACACCGCACCCACCCCCACACCCGCCGCATCCACGTCCACATCGCCGGCGAATAAGCTCTGCGGGAGTAAATCCCGAGTTTTAGTTGACGGCAGAGGTCCCAGCCTGCTCAATTCCGGGCATGGCTTACTCCATTTCTTTTCTGCGTCGTTTTGTCTTCTTAGCCGGTGCGCTTGTGCTTGGCCACGCGACTGTCCAGGCTGAGGTCAAGCTGCCATCAGTTTTCAGCGACCACATGGTTTTGCAGCAGGGCCAGCGACTACCCGTCTGGGGCTGGGCCGACCCTGGCGAGGCGGTGACCGTCTCCGTCGCAGGCCAGTCGCACACAACCGAGGCTGACAAGAACGGTGCATGGAGTCTGCGACTAAAAAAATCCCTCAAGGCCTCCAAGTCGCCGGTCGCCTTCACCGTCAAAGGGAGCAACACCATCGATTTCAAGGACGTGCTTGTCGGCGAGGTCTGGCTGTGTTCCGGCCAGTCAAACATGGAATGGTCCGTGCGCTCCTCAGACAATGCCGACAAGGAAATCGCTAATGCCAAGCATCCGTTGATTCGTCACATCAAGATTCCGCACCGGCCGAGCGCCAAGGAAGAGCGAGATGTCACCACCGACGGTTGGCTGGTTTGCAGCCCGAAGACGGTGGGCAACTTCACCGCCGTTGGGTACTTTTTTGCGCGCCATCTTCAGGGCGAACTTGATGTGCCGATCGGGCTCCTCGGCTGCAACTGGGGCGGCACCCGCATCGAGCCTTGGACCACGCCGAGCGGTTTTAGGTCCGTGCCAGCCCTGAAGGATATCGCTGACAAACTCGACACATTCCCGCAGAAACGCGACAACGGCTCGATAAATCACCAGTCCGCACTTGCACTGCATAATGGCATGATTTCGCCGATCAACCCGTACGGCATCCGGGGCGCGCTTTGGTATCAAGGGGAGAGCAATAACGGCGAAGGCATGCTCTACTACGAGAAAAAGAAGGCGCTGATCAACGGCTGGCGTGATATATGGAACAACAAAAAAATGCCCTTCTACTTTGTGCAACTGGCGCCCTTTAAATACGGCGGTGAACCGACCCGACTAGCCGGAATCTGGCAGGCGCAGTTGGAGACGCTGAAGGTGCCGTACACCGGCATGGCGATCATCACCGACATCGGCAATATCCGCGACATTCATCCACGCAACAAACAAGAAGTGGGCCGCCGCCTCGCCCTGTGGGCTCTCACCAAGGATTACGGCAAAAAAGGGATCGAGTACTCAGGCCCTTTGTTCAAGTCGGCTAGATTCCGCAAGGGTACTGCAATTGTTCGCTTCACTCACGCCAATGGTTTGAAATCAACCAATGGTCAAGCCCTGAGCCATTGGGAAGTTGCCGGTGAGGATGAAAAATTCGCCGCCGCCCAGGCGGAAATAAAAGGCAACACCGTGGTCGCTAGAAGTGACACAGTAAAGAAACCCAGGTTCATACGCTTCGGCTACCATCAGGAAGCTGAACCAAACTTGGCCAATGGCGCCGGGCTGCCTGCTTCACCATTCACCACAGGTGAAGTGAAATAATTATGGCCTTGGGCAAGCGCTTGGCCACAACCAATGGGCGCAACAATAAGACATTTCAATAGGGTCACCGTATCCATCTGCGCAACCCTATTTTATTTTGTCATGACGCCGGTTGGCCAAGCAAACCAGGCCGCCGAGCCGGATTTCAAGATCCGCAGCGGCAAAAACGACCGCCTGCCCGGGCTCAAGTCGGCGTTGCCGAAGCACGTCCAGGTATTCGGACTGTTCATCCAAGCGACCGACCGCGTGCCGGATGCCAAACTGCTACACGCCGCCGACATCACCGCGGGTTTCCTCGACAACGATCGCAACGGCAAACCGGACAACCCAACAGTAAACGACGAACTCTGGAACGAGCGTGCGGCAATCGTCATGGGTTACGATGAGCGCGAACTGGAACGGCTTCACGACCGCTACGGCGAGTTATTCGACAACTACACGCTGCAGGGCCTGTTCGCCACCGAGACGCTTCCCAACGCCGGCCCGCACAATCCCAAGTCCTCCGAGTTCGACGCCTCCATTGAGGAGATTCTGCATATCATCACCTCCGTCGGTTATGCTGGTGTTTACCCAAAAGTTTTCGGCGAACGCCGCGGCACCGAACTCGCCAACGCGATGGACATCGCGCGCGGCGGCTACTTCCGCACCGTGCCAAGCCGCTATCCCGCCGACGCCTGGTATTCCTACGACGACCGAACCTGCGACTACGGCTGCCAAGTCACCGAGTACGTTTACTGGGCACTCACCAGCCTGCTCGATGGACAGGATTTCAAAAACCGCGGCGGAGACATTGAGCACGAGTGGAAACTCAACACACCGGAAAAACTCCGCGCCAAGGACAAAGCCGTCGTTAAAATCCTGACAAATGCCGAGTACAGACTACCCACCCGGCTCCCCGACGGCAAGTACCGGCAAAAGCGCAAACAAGCCGCCGTCCGGCTCAACATTATTCCAGACGAAAACCGGTTCACGCTAAACACCGAATTGCCAGTCGGCTCGACGGCCATCGTCGAGACGACTCACGACCTGCTCTCGTGGAGCTTGGCCAGGCGTGTGCCGGACGACACCGCGTTGCTGAAATTCCCCATCGAAGCCAGAATGGGCCAAGCGCAATTCTTCCGACTTCGCTTCGGCGACTAGTCGCCAACCCCGATGCGGCTGTTCGACGCGCACAACCATTTGCAGGATGCCCGGTTCGGCGATCAACAGGACGAACTGATCGCCGATTGCGCCGCCGTTGGCCTATCCAAAATGGTCGTCAACGGCACTCGCGAAAGCGACTGGCCCGCCGTTGCCGACTTGGCCGAGCGCCACGACTGCGTCCTACCGAGCTTCGGCCTGCATCCGTGGTTCGTCCACAAGCGGTCGCCGGATTGGCTGGCCAAGCTTGAACAACAACTCGACGCTTGGCCAAGTGCTGTAGGCGAAAACGGCCTCGACCGCTGGAAGCCCGGCTTGGGCTACGACGGGCAGGAGGAAGTCTTCACCGTCCAACTCCGGCTGGCGGCCGAGCGCGATCTCCCTGCCAGCATCCACTGTCTCAAGACTTGGGGTCGGCTGCAGGAGTTGCTCCGCGACGGCCCGCTGCCCAAGCGCGGTTTTCTGCTGCACAGCTACGGTGGCCCGGTGGAAATGGTTGAGCCGTTGGCCAAGCTCGGGGCGTACTTCAGTTTCCCCGGCGCCTTTGTGCACGAACGTAAATCGCGCCAGCGCGACGCCTTCCGCCAAGTGCCGACAGACCGGCTGCTCATCGAGACCGACACCCCCGACCAAGGACTGCCTGAAGATCGTGTCACTCACCCGCTTGGCCAAGCGGTCAACCACCCGGCCAACATCGCCGCCGTGTACGAGGCCGCCGCCGAGGCGCTTGGCCAGGCGCCCGATGACTTGGCCAGGCACGTGGAGGAAAATTTTGTCCGCCTTTTCAGCGGCTAAACGGCGAGCTCGCGGGCGACGAGATCGCGCGCTTTTTGGATCAGTCGCCAGTCATCGATGAGGTTGCCGAACTTGAAATCCGGCAGGCCGCTCTGCGCCTGGCCCAACAGTTCGCCTGGGCCGCGCTGGCGCAAATCCTCCTCGGCCAATGCGAAGCCATCGACGCCCCTCTCCATCACGTCGAGCCGCCGCCGGCCCTCGTCGGTGGCCTCGCCGGCGACGAGGATGCAGTGCGACTCGTGCACGCCACGGCCAATCCGTCCGCGCAACTGGTGCAACTGCGCCAGGCCGAACCGGTCGGCGTTCTCGATGAGCATGATCGTCGCGTTGGAAATATCAACGCCGACCTCGATCACGCTCGTCGCCAGGAGCGCCTTGATATCCCCGGCGAGAAATCCGGCAACGGCCTCCTCCTTTTCGGCGGACTTGAGCCGGCCGTGCAGCAGGCCGACGGCATGCGGCGCGAGTTGTTCCCGCACGTTCTCCAGCTCCTGGTTGACCGCCTTGAGGCTGCCTCCGCCCTCGTCATCGACACGCGGGTAAACGATGTACGCCTGCCGACCCGCAGCCAGTTGGTCGCGGATGAACCCCCACACCTTGGGCAGGCTCTCCGGCGTGCGAACATGCGTGTGCACTTGGCCTCGGCCCGGCGGCATCTCGTCGATCACCGAGCAATCGAGGTCACCGTAAACGGTCAGGCCCAGCGTGCGCGGGATCGGCGTGGCGGTCATCACAAGCACGTGCGGATACTGCCCCTTTCGAACGAGTTTTTTTCGCTGCTCGACACCGAACTTGTGCTGCTCGTCGATGATCGCCAGCCCGATGTTCTCAAGCGCAAACTTCTCCTCGACGAGCGCGTGCGTACCGATGACGAGTGGCGGCAACTTACTGTTTCCCATGTTCAACTCGGCTTGGCCGGGGTCGCCCATTGTTTTCCTGGCGCCGGTGTGCAGGTACACGGGGATACCGAGCGGCTCAAGCCACCGGCTGAAAACGCGGTGATGCTGCTCGGCCAAAATCTCCGTTGGCGCGAGCACCACCACGCTGAAGCCGCTTTCGATTGCCCTCAGCGCGGCACATGCGGCAACGGCGGTTTTGCCGGAACCGACGTCGCCCTGCAGCAGCCGACGCATCGGGTGCGAGCCGGCCATGTCGCGGGCGATGTCGCCCCACGCGCGCTGCTGCGCGCCGGTAAACCCAAAGCCAAGCGCATCCAAAAACGGCGTCACCAGCCGGTCGTCTCCGCCACACGGCAACGCCTTGACCTTGGCCTGAAATATCTTTCGTCTCTCGCGGATCTGCCGCTGAAACCGGATGAACTCCTCCAGCGCCAGCCGCTCGCGCGCCAGTTCGGTTTGTCCGAGATCATCGGGGAAATGCACCGCCTTGAACGCCTCGGGCAGCCGCAACCAATGGCTGTCGTCGCCAGCCAGCAATCCGGGGTTGGTGTCTGGCACCAGGTCGGCGAACTGATCCACCGAACGCCACATGGCGGCCCGCAGCCACCGCTGCTTGATGCCGTCGGTCAGCCGGTACACCGGCACGATGCGCTTGAGGTGGATGAACTCCTCGCCTTCCTCGGCGACCTCGGCCTCGGGGTGATCCATCGTGCGCGGTTTCTCCGAGGTGAGCTTGCCGTGCACGTGGACGAAGTCGCCGGTTTTGTAGTAGCGCTCCATGTACGGCATGTTCCACCAGCGGCAATGCAGCCGCGCCGTGCCGTCGTCGAGGATGAACTCGAACAGGCTCTTGCCGTGGCGCATCCGCTTGACGCCAGCCGCCACGATCGGCCCGGCAACCGTGCCCGTGTCGCCCTTGGCAAGGGCCTTGGCCTCGTGCGGCTGGTTGCGATCCTCGTAGCGCCGGGGGCCGTGCCACAACAGGTCGATGACCGTGCGGATGCCGAGCTTGGCCAGGCGCGATGCGCGCTCACCGCCGACGCCGGCCAGCGCCGCCACCGGTTGGCCAAGGGGATCTGTCTCGGTCTCGGACACTGCGGCAGTTGTACCGGCAAGCCAGCGCTTGGCCAAGCCGGCCGTCGGTTTGCCTTCCGCTGGGCCAGCCCTGACCGTACAATCTGCGACCGATGGTTCGCGAGTTGACAGACAATCACGACCAGTTGTGGAACGGATACAGCCAAGTGTTCCTGGAAATGGACGACTTGTCGCTCGCGCGCTGGATGGCGCAGACGCTGGGCCAATTTTCCGGGCACGCCTGGCGGCTCTCCCATCCGCTGCTGATGACCTACGAACTGGCGGCGCACGCGGCACACGACCGTCAGATCTGGCTCAAGGGCATGGGCATCATCCCCGCCGAGTACACCGCCGCCGAGTGTTGCCGCGCCCCGCTGCTGCCGGTGCTCTCGCGCGACGTGTTCAACTTTGGCCTGGTCTGCAAACATTGCGGCGAAACCTGCGTCGCGTTCGCTGATCTGCCAGAAGAGTTGAAGCCGCGCATCGACAAGTGGTCGTCGGATTACGACGAGGCTCACGGCGTGGCTCACTGGGAGGAGGACGGCAAAAAACTGCCGCCCGACTACGACAAGCTGTTCGAGCTGGCGGCACAGTCCGCGGAAAAGCTGCTGGCCCAGGCAGGTTCCGAGTTGGCCCCGTCGCTGCTCGAGTTATACCCGGCGGTGGCGTGGGAGGACCAGGACGAATGCCTCGAGGTTCGGCCCGAGGATGTCGATATTTGATGTCGTCTCAAACCTGGTCTTTCTGGTCCGGAAACTTCTCCTTGATCGTCCGGACGAGTCGCTGCTCATCGGCCGGTACCATCTTTCGTCGGGGGATGCGCCGTCGGACGCTGTCAAGCAGCTCCATCCAGTCCTCAAACGCCGGCTCGGGGTACACCTCCCAATTCTCGAAACGCCGTTCGCGCTGGAAAAACTTCCACGTGCCGCGCTCGTTGCGGGCGTAGCACTCCATTCGTTCGCCGTACTCGTCGCGCCGCTTCCAGCTGATCTCGCCCTTGGCCCCCATGTCAGTCCGGCATGTTGACGCCCGCAACGGCCATCGCGGCCATGCCCTCCCCGCGCCCGAGGAACCCGAGTAGTTCATTCGTCGTCGCCTTGATACCAACCTGATCCGGAGAAATGTACAGCGCCTGGGCGACCGCAACTTTCATCGCCGGAATGTGGGGGAGAATTTTTGGGGCCTCGGCGATCAGCGTGGCGTCGATGTTCACAATTTTGCCACCCCCATTGCTGACAAGCTCGGCCGCCTTCTCCAAAAAGATCCGGCTCGGCGCATCCTTCCACTGCGAATCGCTTGGCGGGAAAAAACTGCCGATGTCGCCTTGGCCAATCGCCCCCAGCACCGCGTCGCAGATTGCATGCATCAGCACGTCGGCGTCGGAGTGACCGTCGAGCCCTTTGTCGTGCTCGATCTTCACGCCGCCAAGCCAAAGCGGCCGCCCCTCCAAGAGGCGATGCACATCGTAACCAATTCCAGTATGAACCACGGCCGGATTATAGTGAGCTACTCCGCTTGGCCAAGGGCGAACATGGCGATGCCGGCGGCGACGGAGGCGTTGAGGGAGTTGATGCGGCCGCGCTGGGTGATGCCCACCACGTCGTCGGCCATGTTGAGGATGAACTGGCCGACGGAGCGATCCTCCCCGCCGATCACGAGCAGCAGTTTTTCCGGCTTGGCCGCGGCGAGCGCCTCCAGCGACGATTTGCCGGCCATGTCCAGTGCGGCGATGCGGTAGCCGGCCTCGGCGGCTTTGCGGGCGTAGCCGGTGGCGGAGTCGCTGCGGCAGATTTTCATGAACTCCGTCGCACCGGCGC
>QOAX01000034.1 GCA_003972865.1 Verrucomicrobiota bacterium
TTTCTGATGCGTATTTCAGTCAAATGAGATTCACTTCCTTTCCAATCGCCGAGCGGCAGGAATGTTCCCGGCTCCGGCAGCAAGGCGGAGGCTAGTGTCAGTTTTGGCGGCTGTCAACTTGGAACACAGGGACAATATGTCACAGCTGTGGGGTGTCTTGGTAAAATTGTGAAAAACTGGTGAAAAACTCCCCAACACATTCTAAAAAACCTCTTTTTTTTCATTAAAAAAGCCGATTTTCGGGCATTTCAAATCGGTGCATAAACAAGCAATAATCAGCTTAAATGGTTCGCATTGCGCAAGTTACGGTTGTCAATTGGGCTTTTGGCGACTGAGGCTAGTTCTTTCAGCGGCCGATGAACTGATTGCGGCCGGCAACCAAGGCCGCCATTTTTCGATCGGCCACGCTGCGTGCGAGCATCCAGAAACCGCAATCGGGATGCACCCACTTGATTCGTTCGATGCCAAGGACCGTCACGGCGTTCTCGATTCGGCCTGCGATCACATCGGTCGACTCGATTTCGTTGTCCTTGATGTCCACCACGCCGACACCGAGTTTGATTTCCGGTTTCAGTTCCTTGAACGCCTCCAGTTCGTCGTAGCCGCGCCGTGCGAACTCGAGCACGAGGTGATCGACATCCAGCCTGTTGAGGAACGGCATCAAGTCCTGCCAGTAGCCTTTTTGGATCGACTGCCCGCCGTAGTTGCCAAAGCAGAGGTGCAGCGATTTCTCGCCCTGGATGCCGCCCAGCGCAAGGTTGAACGGCTCGTGCGCCCACTCGGCGTCCTCGGCGTGGCCGGTCAGGTGGGCCTCATCCATTTGGATCACCGGTGCGTCGATCGACTCGACCTGTCTGCGCAGCACCTCGGCGAGCGCCATCGTCAACGCACGAATATCGCCGTACTGCCGGTCGACCAATGTGCGTGCCAGCATGTATGGCGCGGTGAAGGTGAACATCATGTCCTCGCTGGATAGTCCCCGGAAGAATTGCCAGTCACGCGGCAGGTTGAGTGTGCCCTCGGTAACTGGCCCCCCGACGACGCCGGCTGGCTGCGTACGAAAGCCCATCCGCTGCTCGGCGGCAAACCGGGCCAGGTCCTCTCGCGTGAGGGCCGACGAGATGCCGCCCATCGGCCGGATGAAGTAGTCGATCATGCCGTTGGTCTCCGGGTGGCTAACGTCGAACCGGGACAGCTCGCCGTCGGAGATCAGGTCGATCCCGGCCAGTTCCTGCGTCTTGAGCACGACCATGACCGCGTCACGCAGGGCAGGGACGGAGGGGTTGGCTGCGAGCCACGACGGAACCGGGTAGCTCCCCACGACCTTAGTTTTGATTTCCGGCTTGGCCATTGATTTTGCGGTAAAAAGGCCTGGAATGATGCAAGCCAAGCGTTTGGCTGTCGAGTTCGCGCTTGGCCAGGCGCTTCAAACGGTGCGGGCCAGTTCCTCCCGCAGCCTGGCCAGGGGGCCGCAAGGGAAGCACGGTTTGTGCCGTCAGGGCCGCGAGGGCTGATTTCCTCGCCGCTTGGCCAAGGGGCCGATAGGCTCCGCGCATGGCAGCAACGGTCAGGGTGGCCGTGCTGGGCGTGGGTTCGCTCGGCCGGCAGCATGCGCGCGTTTACGGTGAAATGCACCGGCACGGCACGGTGGAGCTGGTTGGCGTGTACGACTCTGACCCCGCCCAGGCCAGGTCGATCGCCGAAAAATATTCCACCGTCGCGCTTGGCTCGGTTGAGGCCGCGGCGGCGGCGGCCGATGCCTTGAGCATCGTCACGCCCACGATCACGCACCACACCCTGGCCAAGCCGCTGCTCGAGCGGGGCAAACATCTGCTCGTCGAGAAGCCGATGACCGACAACGCCGGGAAGGCCGCCGAGCTGGTGCGCCTGGCCAGGCGGCACGACTGTGTTCTGCAGGTTGGCCACATCGAGCGCTTCAACCCGGTCTTCAACTACCTGCGCGAGGCCGTCCGCGAGCCGCGCTTCATCGAGTCGCACCGGCTCTCGCCCTACCCGGCGCGCAGCACGGACATCGGCGTGGTGCTCGACCTGATGATTCACGACCTTGACATCGTGCTGGCCTTCGTGTGCTCACCGGTCGAGCACATCGATGCCGCCGGTGTGCGGGTGCTCAGCGCGTCGGAGGACATCGCCAATGCGCGGCTGCGCTTCGCCAACGGCTGCGTCGCCAACCTCACCGTCAGCCGCGTCAGCCCGGAGAGCCTGCGCAAGATTCGTGTCTTCAGCGGCGGCGACGCGCCCAGCTACGTGTCGCTCGATTACCGCGGGCAGGAGGGCTACCACTATCGACTTGCCCGGGAGGACGAGCAGGAATCGTCGTTGCTCAAGAAACTGATCGCCGGCAAAGACAGCGCCATCGTCAGCCAGTTCGGCGGCAGGCGCGTCGTCCGCGAGCCGGTGCCGATCCAGCGCGAGGAACCGCTCAAGGTCGAACTGGAAAGTTTCGTCCGGTGCGTCGCCGAAAAACATGAGCCGCTCGTCAGCGGCGAGTCGGCGCGGCAGGCCATCGAGCTGGCCCTTGAGATCGCCGGCCAGATCGATGAGCAGCAAGGCTGAGTCGGCGGCTCAAATCTGCTGCCTGAAAACTGACTCCCTCCGGACACGGCGTATGCGCCAGCCCTCCTCGGTTTTCTCATAATTGAGTTGAAGGTTCCACCGTAGCGGCCTTTCTTCAATGTCGATCGCCGCCTCAACTAGCAACTGGACCCTCGCTGAGAGGCTGTTTTTGGCGACCTCAATCGTTATGTCGCTGGCCTGTACGTCGGCGAACTTCAGTCTCATGACGGTATTCTTGAAAGCATCGCGCAGCTCGGCCCGGCCGTTGAAAACCGACGATGTCCAGCGAATGTCGCCCAGGTTGACCTTGACGTCACGGGTGAAAAAGTCGCCAAACCGATTGATCTTGGCTGCTTTTGTGAGGTTGCCGTCGTCGCTCTTCAGCGAGACAGTCAACATCAGTCGGTCGATTTTCCGCCGGATGACCTGCTCGGGCGACCGTAGCAGCGCCTGGCCAAGCATCAGGGCGGCCAGTGCCGCTGCGCCAAACAAAAGAAAATTCTTACCCGGAGTCACAGGATCTTGCCTAGAATCTTCTCCGCCTCGACCACTCCTCCGCTGCTGATAGGGCGGTTGTCGCCCATCACGAAAAACTCCCCCTCGGCCAGCACGAGTGGCCGGAGCCTCGCGTGAATGCGGCCGTGGCCGTAATCCTCGTACACATTTCCGTTGACGGTCATTTGGCCGCGACGGATGCCGATGCGGTCACCGGGCAACCCGATGATGCGCTTGAGGTAGAGCGGGCTTTCGCCCTCGTTGCCCAGCACCACGACATCCCCGCGCTGAGGTGCCCGGCCGGTGTACTCGAGTGTGTGCATCCAGAGGGTCTGCCCGTTTTCGTACGTGGGATGCATGCTCTTTCCATCCACTAGGATACGCTTGTACCGTGGCTTGCCGTCCGGGAAGAAGTGCAACTTGCCAACCGAGGCCACCGTCAGCAACACGAGCAGCCGAAACAGTGTCCAGCGCACGTTTCTGCCGATCAACAGCCGACGCCAAAGAGGCACGGGACGCCTGGCCGCCGGCCCGGCAGCGGTCGTTTTAACGGGTGACTCGTGATCCACGTCGGCAGTCTTCCCGCAGCGCATCGACTTGGCAAGCCGCTTGGCCAAGCGCCGTTTTTCCTTCCCGTCGTCCGGCGGCGCTCCCAGACTTTGGCGCATGAGGAAACGGCGACTGCTCAAGATCAGCCTGGCAGTGCTGGGCGTCCTTGTGCTGTTGCTCATCGTGGCCCAGCGCGACCGCGGGCCGGTGGTCGACGGCCGGCCGCTCGAGGAGTGGGTGCAGGACCTGCTCGTCACCGCCGACCTCGAACGCCGCGCCGCCGCACAGACCGCCGTGACGCAGCTGGGCACCAACGCCATCCCCTGGCTACGGATCTCGGTGCGCCACACCGACCCGATTTGGAAACAGCCCCTGCTCAGCACCGTCAATAAAGTGCCGGGCATCGACCGGCAGGATCTCCTGCGCTGGGTGAATCTTTACGAGCGCTCGGAAATTCGCGCCGGCGGCGCGGCCGGTCTGGCGGCGCTTGGCGAAGCGGCGGCGCCAGCCATCCCCGACTTGGTTGAGTTGCTCGGTGACAGGGAGCATCTTGTCTGGAACAACTCCCTCGCCACGCTGCGCGGGCTTGGCTCGCTGCCGTTGCGCGAGATCACCAACCGGCTTGGCCAAGCGGACGGCGGGCACCGCACACGGATGCTGCACGTGCTGCGCAACATGAAGTCGGACGCCGCCGCCGCCGCGCCGGCGCTGGTCGGCATCATCGAGGCCAAGCAAGGCAGCGACGAGGCCGCCGCCGCCGCCGCCGCGCTGTCAACGATGGGCCACCGGGCCGCCCCGGCGGTGATGCGGCTCGTCGCCAACGAGCGGTACGAATTGCGCGTGGTCGGCTTCGACGTGTTGCAACGACTCATGCCTGCCGAGCACGGCTTGTGGGATGCGCTGCGCGGGACGTTCCAACTCGGCGGCGAACGGGAGGCGCGGATACTCGACGCGTTGAAAAACGTGTGGGGCGAGCCGGGCGCGGATTATCCGACGCTCTCGGCGGCGGTGCTCCGGGGCACGGCGGCATCCCGTGCGGCCGGCATCTTCCTGATGGGCGAGGCGGCCCGGCCGGGGAACGCCTACGCCCGCAAGTTGCGAAAATTGCGCGACCGAACGCTCGACTCCGGCCAGGACGCACTCGAGGCCGCGCTGAAAAAACTGGAGGCGGCGGAGGTCAGCGCTTCAAGTTCGGCGGACGAGGCGAAAACATCTTCAGAGTGACGCCGCGCGCGTCGGTCTCTGCGCCGTAAACGGTGACGTCAAAATACTTCGCGATTTTCTCACCCGCCGGCAGCAGCGAGAAATCCAGCCAGTCGTCGAGGTTGACTTCGTCCAGCCCCTCCATTGGGATCATGCTGAAAATCATCTCGAACTGATCGGCGTTGGCGCGGAGGGTGTCCATCATGCTGAGCATCATGACGCGGTCGTTCTGGTAGGCGAAAAAGCCGGAGTCCGTGCCGCCCACCACAGCCGCCGCCGAGGCCAGCCGGTCGCGCTTGGCCAGGGGCGACTGTGGCTTGCCATCCAGCAGGTCCTGCAACAGGTCGGTGTCGGTGGACACCGCCATGTAGCCGTCCTTGACGGCAAACAAAATCTCGCTCGCCACCAGTTCGCCGGTGCTCGGGTCGGGCAGTTCCATCAACCCGAAGCTTTGCGCGGTGTGCTCCCCCAGTTTGCGCGGCTCAAGCGCGGCCTCGTTGAGCGGCGGCGGCAGGATACCGGGCACGGCACCGATGCCCTTGATCAGCTCCGCCGGGTTGGGCGACTTGAAGAGCGCCACCATCGGGCCAGAGCCGAGGTCATTGAGCGATTTGCCCTTCGGCGGCATCTGGTAGAGGATCAGGTCGTCGCCAAAATTGTTGAGGAAACTTTTCTTGAAATCGAAATTCGGATCCTTGTCCTTGCCGAGCAGGCCGACGGTGAACTCGACCATGTTGGCCACGTCCGGCGACATCTCGAGCAGCAGTTTCTCCAGGTTGTTCCACGCGGCACCCATGTCAACGCGCCAGCGTGTGAACGCGCCCACGTTGGCCGGGACAAACGCCGGCGGCGAGGCGTCCGCGCGCCTGGTTTCCAGCAGGCTGAACAGCCCCCTGCGCTTGGCCTCTGGCAGGCCAACAAAGACATCCGAGTGCGCCCCGTCAGGCCGCTCGCTGTAGGTGATGGCAAATGTGCCCAGGCCGTCGAGGCCCAGCGAACCAAACACCTCACCAAAGTCGATGCCCAATTCCGCCCCGTCCGGCGCATTGTCGAGCAACTGCGGAATCACCTGTCCAAGATTGGCCCACAGGTAAAAGTCGGCGTCCTTCAGCAGCGTGCCGTGGTCCGCCGCGAACGCCGGGTTGCCAGCCAGTGTCCCGCCTCCCCCGCCGCCCAACCGCGCCAGGACACCCTCGATCTGTCCCACTGCCGTGCCGACAATCAGTTGGGCATCGACGCGACCGAAATACACCTGTCTCTCGCCTTCCGGGTCGCTCACCGTGGTGAAATCGATCCCGCCAATTTCCGTCTCTCCGACTTTGCGATCCGCCTTCTTCCAGTCGCGCTCCATTTGCGACAAAGTTCTGCGAAGGGCAAAACTTTTCCGCCCGGCATCGAGCAGCAGCAGCAGCGCCGGTTCCTCACCGGCTGCCAGTCCGGGTACCACGGCCAGGGCGACCGGGCCGCTGGCCATCTCCTCGAACGCATCGAAGTCGACCGCCAATTCCTCCTCGATCTTGGCCAGCACGTTCGCCTCGAAGCCGTCGGCCAGTTTTTTGCGGAACGGTTTGAACTCGGCGCTGTCCCAAAACTGCCCCGATGCGCTGGCCTTGAAATGCTTCTTCGCGGTGGCGTAGTCCGGCGCGGCCATCACCAGCACGGTTTCAGCCGGCAGCAATGCCTCCAGCGACGTGGTGGCCTCGGCAGCTTTTGCAGATGAAACGAGTACGAGACCGGCCAGGACGGGAACAATGATTTTTTTCATAACGACAGGAGTATTGGCGGGGGAACGCTCCCCCGAAATTGTGCTACACGCGGAATTTGGCGAAAGTTACACTCTCTGTCAGCCCAAAAGTTCCCTTGGGCGAGGGTTGCGATGGCATCCTGCACGGCATAATCTGCCGACCGGGGGAACCAACCCGCCCGCGCCGCTTGGCCAAGCGCCGACTCCTATCCATGAAACAACTGAAGAAATACATCGACGCCAACCGGCAGCGGTTCATCGACGAGTTGGTCGAGTATCTGCGGTTCCCCAGCGTGTCGGCGCAGAGCGCGCACAAAAAAGACATGGTGGCCTGTGCCCGCTGGCTCGCCAATCACGTCAGGTCGGTTGGCCTCAAGTCGCGTGTGCACAGGACCGGCGGCCACCCGATCGTCACCATCGCCACGCCGCGAAAGCGCAACAGCACCAAGCCGCACTTTCTCGTCTACGGCCACTACGATGTGCAACCGCCCGAGCCGCTCGAGCTGTGGACCAGCCCGCCGTTCGAGCCGACGCTTCGCGGCCGCAACCTCTTCGCGCGCGGCGCAAGCGACAACAAGGGCCAGCACTTCGCCCACCTCAAGGCGGTCGAGGCATATCTCAAAACCGGTACCGAGCTGCCGTGCGACTTGACGTTCGTCGTCGAGGGCGAGGAGGAGGTCGGCGGCGAGGCGCTCGTCGGGTTCCTCAAGCAAAACAAACGCGGCCTCCAGTGCGACGGCGTCGTGGTTTCCGACACAGGCATGCCCGACCTCAAGCACCCCGCGCTGACGTACGCGCTGCGCGGAGTCGCCGCGCTCGAGGTCAAGCTCACCGGCCCGGACCGCGATCTGCACTCCGGCATTTACGGTGGCACGGTCGAGAATCCCGCGATGGCGCTGAGCAAGTTGCTCGGCCGGATGATCAACAAAAACGGCAGCATCAACGTCCCCGGTTTTTATGACGACGTCGTCAAGCTCACCGCCTACGAGCGCAGGCAACTCGCCCGAGTCCCGTACAGCGAGGCCAAGTACAAAAAGCTGCTCGGCGTGAAGTCGCTCTTCGGCGAAAAAGGGTTCACGCCAAACGAGCAACGCGGCGCGCGGCCGACGTTCGAGATCAACGGCCTCACCAGCGGCTATCAGGGCGAAGGCAGCAAAACCATCGTGCCAAGCTTCGCCAGCGCAAAGATCACCATGCGTCTCGTGCCGAACCAGAATCCCAAAAAAATCCTCCGCCTGGTTGCTAGGCACCTCAAGGCACTCTCCCCGCCGACGATGCGCATCGAGGTTGAGCTGGGCCACGCGGCCGACCCCTACATCGTCTCGCCGACCGGCCCCTTGGCCAAGGCCGCGCTCAAGTCGCTCAAGGCCGCGTTTGGCCACGAGCCGGTGTTGTTGCGCGAGGGCGGCTCGATTCCGATCGTCGAGCATTTCGCCCGAATTCTGAAGGTGGACACCTATCTGCTTGGCCTCGCGCTGCCGGACGACAACCTCCATTCGCCCAACGAAAAAATGGACCTCGAGGCGTTCACGCGCGGCATCTGGATGAGCGCCAATCTCTGGACAAATCTCGCCGAGGCGTAACCATGGCCGACTCGCTGCTGGTCCACGAAATCTACCTGAGCATCCAGGGCGAAAGCACCTTTGCCGGACTACCGTGCGCCTTCGTCCGGCTGACTGGCTGCGACCTCCGCTGCTCCTATTGCGACACCGCCTACGCCTTCGCCGGCGGCAAATCAATGAGCGTCGACGAGGTCGTTGCTGCGCTCGAGGCCCAATGCGATTTCACCGGCGAGCCCGGCAACAAACTGCCGCTTGTCGAGCTCACCGGCGGCGAGCCGTTGCTGCAAAAAAATGTCCACCCGCTGATGAGCCGTCTCTGCGACATGGGCCTTACCGTGCTCGTCGAGACCAGCGGCGCGCACGACATCAGCGCGAGCGATCCGCGCGTGCGGCACATCATGGATTGGAAATGCCCGAGCAGCGGCGAGTCGGATCGAATGCTCGCCGGCAACATCGCCTGCCTTAAGCCAACCGACGAGGTGAAGTTCGTCATCGGAACCGCAGAGGATTACGACTGGGCCAAGGCGCAACTCGCCGAGTATAAAATGGACGAAACCTGCCCCGTGTTGTTCTCGTGGGTGGCACCGCTCGAGCCGCATCAACAGGACGAGTCGCTCAAGCCGGTGCCGCTTGGCCACACGCCGATCAGCCGCCGCGAACTCGTCGAGCGCATCACCCGCGACAAGCTGCGCGTGCGGTTCCAGTTACAGATGCACAAGTTCATTTGGCCGCCCGACGAAAAGGGCGTTTGAGTCGTGAAAAAAAAGGCCAACAAAACCATCGACCTGTTGCGCCGTTTCGAGTCGCGCAACGTCACGTTCGTCGAGCCGGACGGCAGTTGGCCGATCGTCTGGGAGCGGGCCAGGGGCATGCGTGTTTGGGACGACGCCGGCCGCGAGTATCTCGACTTCACCGCCGCGTTCGCCGTGGCGGCGGCTGGCCACGCCAACGCCCGCATTGTTGCCGCCGGCCAGCGCCAAATGGCCAAGCTGCTGCACGCGATGGGCGACGTCCACCCCCACGCGCTCAAGGCTGAACTGGCCCGCGAACTCAGCCGTCTCACATTCGAGCGCCTGGCCAAGCGCACCGGCAAAACAATCTTTTGCAACTCCGGCTTCGAGGGGGTCGAGGCCGCGCTCAAGACCGCCCACCTAGCCACCGGCCGAACGCGCGTCATCGCGTTTGAGGACGCCTATCATGGCCTTGGCTACGGCGCGCTCAACGCCACTTGGCGCAGTGAATTCCGATCGCCGTTCCGCCGCCAAATAGGCGGGTTTGCGAGCTTTGTCCCATTCCCCTGCGCCAGGGCCGACTTGGCCAAGCTCGAGCCGCGCTTGGCCGCCGAGTTCCGCAAACGAAAAGTCGGCGCGATTTTGGTCGAGCCGATTCAGGGCCGTGGCGGCACGAACATCCCGCCCGCCGGCTTCCTAAAACTGCTCCGCAAAGTGTGCGACAAAAACGGCGCACTGCTGATTTGCGACGAGGTGTACACCGGCTTCGGCCGCACTGGTCGCTGGTTCGCGAGCGAGCATTTCGGTGTGACGCCGGACATCCTCTGCCTCGGCAAGGCGCTCACTGGCGGCTTCCCGCTCTCGGCCTGCGTCGGGAGCGCGGCGGTGATGGATCGCGCCTGGCCGGAGTCCACCGGCGAGGCGATTCACACGAGCACGTTCCTCGGCCACCCGGTCGGCTGCGCGATGGCGCTGGCGTCGATTCGTGAGCTTGAGTCGCGCAACCTGCCCAAGCGCAGCGCTGAGATGGGCAAACTGTTTCTCGACGAACTCCGGCGCTTGGCCAGGCGCATCGGCCGTGCCCGCTGCCAGCCGCGCGGCCTTGGCCTGATGCTCGCGCTCGAGTTGTTCCACGACGACGGCATGCCCGCCGCCGACATCGCCCTGGGCGTGACCAAGCGGCTGTTACACGACGGCTTCATCCTACTGCCGGAAGGCGAACCGGCGAACATTCTGTCGTTCACCCCGCCGCTCACCGTCGGCAAGTCGCACATCGCCAAGCTAATCCGGGCGCTTGGCCGCGCTTTGGAGGGAGCGTACTTATGAAGCCCTCCGAAATCCGCAACCTCCTCCGCGAGGAGAACATTCAGTTGACCAAGTCGCTTGGCCAAACCTTCCTGCACGACCAACATCAGCTACGAAAGATCATCGACTTGGCCAAGCTCACCCCCGCCGAGCACGTGATCGAGATTGGCCCCGGGCTTGGGCCGTTGACCGAGTTGCTGCTGCAAACCGCCGGCCACGTCACCGCCATCGAGACGGACCGGCGGCTTATCAAGCTGCTCGAAGAGCGGCTCGGCCAACACGACAACTTCACGCTGCAACACGCCGACGCGATGAAGCTTGTCCGCAAGACAGAGTTCGACTGGTCGAACCACAAGCTCGTCGCCAATCTGCCGTACTCCATCGCGTCGCCACTGCTAATCGACGTGGCCGCCGCGCCGGACCGGCCAAGCGCAATGGTCGTCACCCTCCAACTTGAGGTCGTGAATCGTCTTTTGGCTAAGCCGGGGAGCAAGGATTATGGCGTGCTCAAGTTGCTGATCGGTCTGCACTACACGGCAGGCGAATGGTTCACCATCCCACGCGGCTCGTTTTATCCCGAGCCAAACGTCGACTCCGGCTGCATTGAGTTGCTCTGCCGCGAGACGCCGCTGCTGCCTCCGGAGCTGTGCCCGGTTTTCAAAAAAATCGTCAAACGCGTCTTCGCCGAGCGCCGCAAAAAAATGATGAAACTGCTGAAGCGCGATTGGCCAGCCGCCGCCGTGGAGGAGATTTTTGAGACGCTCGGACTCGACGAACAAATTCGCGGCGAACGAGTGACGCTCGAGGAATTTGTCGAGATCACTAAGCACCTGAGCCAGGCAGAAGCATCATGAGCGAGGAAATTTTTGACGTCGTCGACGAAAACGATCAGGTCATCGACCAGCGAACACGCAGCGAGGTGCATCGTCTTGGCCTTCGGCACCGCGCCATTCATTTGCTGGTCTTCAACGCCAAAGACGAGTTGTTCCTGCAAAAGCGCTCGATGAAAAAAGACTGCTTTCCGGGTAAATGGGACTCGTCCGCCTCAGGCCATCTCGACTGTGGGGAGGAATATGACGCCTGCGTTTTTCGGGAGACCCGAGAGGAACTTGGAATTCAACTGGGCGAACTACCGGAGAAACTTTTCAAGGTCGATGCCTGCGAGGAGACCGGTCAGGAATTCGTCTGGACTTATCGAGTCGAACACGAAGGCCCATTCGAACTCGATTCGGAGGAAATCTCGGAAGGAGGCTGGTTCACGCCGGCAAAAATCAACGAATGGATCGCAGCGAGCCCTGCTGACTTCGCTCCCGCTTTTGTTCTCATTTGGAAAAAAAGTTACCGCTAAGGTTATTGTCAACCCGTTTCGCTTACCGAATAAATAATTGATGGAAAAGACAGAACGGCGCCTTATTCAACATCATGATCATAGTTCACTGAATATCCACTTCAAAGGTACTATATCGTCCACCAGCAATGAAAAACAGGTTATCAACTTATTCTTTAAGACGGATATTCATTGGATTGACTCGGCAGGGCTTCGGAGTAGTTTTTGTGTGTGCATCATTTGAACCTGCTTGGGTTGACTTTGTGGCTTTTGGTGAGCGTGTTTTTTCCGCCTGGCCAAACGCAAGCCAGCGACATGGCCATTGCCGAGGATGAGCCGGTGGTTCACTTCCGCTTTGATGCCGGTTTGGCAAATGCTGGCTCGTTGGGTGATGACATAGCGGCCAAGCAACAGGGCAAAGTTGCGCTTGGCCAAGCGGGGCCGCGTCCCAAACTTTATCCGGATTTCTCGGCGAGCAACAAAGCGCTAAAACTAAACGGCGGTTATTTGCGAATCGCCGATCCGGGTGTATCCAGTCCGCTTGATTTCACCAGCGGCGACGCGCTAACACTGGAGGCTTGGGTGAGCCCCGAGATGTCCGGCAATGGTTATTTTTACATCATCGGCAAAGGGCGGACGAATCGTGATGGCTTCGCGAAGGAAAATCAGAACTGGTCCCTCCGCCTCGATGGCAGGGGTGGGAAATTCAAACTCAGTTTTCTTTTTCGCGATCACCGGAATGGTGGCGATGAGCATTTTCATCGTTGGACGTCGGCCAAGGCGTTTGCGACTCGTACAGGTTGGCATCACGTTGCGGTGGCTTATCGATTTGGTGATCCGAAGAGTATCGTCGGTTATATAGACGGCGAATCAACCAAGGGCAATTGGGATATGGGCGGCACTACAAAATTGCCGCCGGTTGTTGACAACGATGAAGTCTGGGTCGGTTCATCGCTGGGTGGAAATCATGGCAGCTCGTTCATTGGCAATATTGATGAAGTGGCGATTCATCGTCGTATCGTGCCTGCCAATCGGCTAAAGGCCCGGTATCATTTTGAAGTACCCGTTTGGTTGGTCGATGCCGACAAGTTACCGGACGACTCGTTGAGAGTCGAGATCCTCGAAAAGGTCGGCAGCGATTGGTTGTTTGTGCCGAACGAACCGACGTTGACCTACTCGGAGCCGGTTTTTGCTTTCCCGGAATTGCCGGTGAAGTACTCGGCCAAGGGCATTCGTGTTGATCGTTCTAATCCTTTCCTTTTACGTGCTGCTGGTCGGGTGCGCTTGGCCAAGGGCGAGCATCGGTTGCTGTTGCGGGCTCGCACTGGTACGCGAGTGCGGATGGATGGGAAATTAATTGCCGAGACCAAGTTCGCCATTCGCAATGCCAGCGGTCACGAGTCGGTGCCGGAATTGCCCGAGCCGCTTGGCCAAGGTGTGCGGCAATTGCGCCCCGGTTTGTACGAGCAGCAGATGGTCGTGGAGTCGCCTGGCGCAGAGCATGTGTTCACACTTGAGGCGTTCGTCGGTGACTCGAGTGGCTTGCGAATGGAGACCGGCGAGTTGTCCGTCAGCATTTCGTCGGACGGGAAAAAGTATTCATTCCTATCGCCGAAACGTCATGTGCCACTGACGGACGAAGGGTGGGAGAATTATGCCGAAGAACGCAGTATGGCGATGGATCGTCGAAACGCAGCAACTCGTCGTGCGGTGTCCAGCGAGGAAGCGGAATATTGGCAATGGCGGCATCAAGTCGCTCGCAAGCACTTGGCCAAGCTCGAGCCGCTTGGCGGCAAAAGTGTTGATGAGTTTGTTGATCGCAAACTGCGGATGGCCAAGCTCAAACCGTTTGACCAAGTGGACAACTGGACGTTTTTGCGTCGCGTGAGTTTGGACGTTGTCGGAGTTCCACCGACACCTGAACAAATTAAAACTTTTTTCGCAGATTCATCACCGACGCGTCGTTCGAAGTTCATCGACCGCATATTGGCAAAGGACGGTTGGGCGGATCATTGGGTCGGTTATTGGCAGGATGTGCTCGCGGAAAACCCAAACATACTAAAGCCGTCGCTCAACAACACCGGGCCGTTCCGGTTTTGGATTCATGAATCATTCGCCGACAACAAGCCGTTCGATCGCTTTGTCACCGAGTTGGTGATGATGGAGGGCAGCAAATATTATGGAGGCCCGGCGGGGTTTGAAATGGCGGCGGAGAACGATGTGCCGATGGCGGCCAAGGCGCAGCTTGTAGCGCAGGCGTTTCTTGGATTGGAAATGAAATGTGCGCGGTGCCATGACGCGCCGTATCACGATTTTCGGCAGGAGCAGTTGTTTAGCTTGGCGGCGATGCTTAAGCGTAGTCCGCAAAATGTACCGGCAAGCAGTTCGATTCCGGCTTCGGCGAACATCACGCTGGGGCGGTTGGTGAATGTCACGCTTAAGCCGGGCAGCAATGTTGCACCGGCGTGGCCGTTTCCGGAGTTGATGGACGGAGCGCTGCATGACGAAGTGGTGCGTAAAGCCGGAGACTCGCGGGAACAACTTGCGGCGCGCTTGACCGATCCGCGCAACCAACGATTTGCCCAAGTCGTTGCGAACCGTCTTTGGAAACGCTACATGGGCTGGGGGTTTGTGGAGCCTGTCGATGACTGGGATCACGCCGAGGCGTCGCATCCCGAGTTGCTGGATTTTCTTGGGCGTGTATTCGTCCTTTCCGGTTACGACCTCAAGCACTTGGCCAGGCTCATCCTTAATTCGCAAGCTTATCAGCGTGAGTTATTGCCGAATGCCATCGAGTCGAAGCCGGCCGAACCGGAGGAACGATTGTTCGCTGGGCAGGTTCGTCGCCGGTTGTCTGCCGAGCAGGTGGTCGATTCGCTGTTTGCCATCAGCGGCAAGGCAATGGGGGTAGAGGAGTTGACGATGGACGTTGATGGACGTCGACCGGCAAGCACGTTTCTGAATCTTGGCGTGCCGCGCCGTGCCTGGCAGTTGACTTCGTTGAGCAATGAGCGCGATCGCCCGGCCCTGTCGATTCCCAAGGCGCAAAGTGTGGTCGATGTGTTATCAGTATTCGGTTGGCGTGATTCCCGGCAGGATGCACAGACGAAACGCGATCATGAGTCGAACGTGCTTCAACCGGCAACGGTGGCCAACGGTGTCTTGGTCAAGCGCTTTTCGCAACTTTCAGACAACAGCGCGTTCACCGAGGTCGCAGTGAACGCAGTCAGCCCGGACGACCTCGTCGAGATTTTGTTTGAGCGCGTTTACACTCGCGAACCAAGCGCGGTTGAGCGGCAAGTGTTTGTCGAGCTGCTGTCGACTGGTTTTGCGAAGCGCGTGGTTCCGGGTGCCAAGGTGACAAAGCGAGTAAAATCAAACCACGCTGTGTCATGGTCGAACCATCTCAGCCCGGAGGCAACTCGTATCAAAATGGAAATGGAGCGCTTGACCCGGGCCGGTGATCCATCGACCGAGCGGCTCCAACTAGAGTGGCGCGAGAAAATGGAGGACATGCTTTGGGCCATGGCCAACTCACCGGAATTTGTCTTTGTGCCCTGAGAAAAACGATGAACGGACAAACCACACGACGGGAATTTTTGAAAGACACAGGTCTCGTGGCCGGTGCGATCGGTGTGCTGAATCCGATGCAGGCGTTGGCCGAGTCTGCGCCTCGGCCAACGATCAAGTACCCGAAGGGTGGGGCGGAGCATTGTATTTTCATTTGGCTTGGCGGTGGGGCGGCGCAAATCGATATGTGGGATCCCAAGCGCGTTGGCGATCCAAAAGCAAAGAAGGTAGGTTCGGCGTATCCGGCCATTGACACCGCTATTCCCGGTGTGCAGGTCACGGAGCACCTTGGCCAATGTGCGAAGATTCTCGATCGATTTTGTCTGCTGCGGACCGTGAATCACGACACCAAGGACGAGCACGCGGCAGCGACCAATCGAATGCACACGGGGAGGCCGGTCAGTGGGACGATCGTCTATCCGTCGATCG